>NZ_DAOMQT010000051.1:0-28862 GCF_035445465.1 Agriterribacter sp. | reverse complement strand
CAGTCACATGAAACTTACCCTTATCAATGCGGCGAGGTATCTTTGTTTGTCCTGAACCTGATCTTACGGTATCAGGTTTCATGTAAATAGCTGTATTTAACAGCGTGCAAAGGTAAGGAAATAATAACTTGAATACAAAATCTTCAAAAAACAGCTGATTCTTGTTTTACTACAGCAATCCGGGGGGCGGTATGCCGCGGGGAATGGCCGCTATTAACCTTTTCGTATAGGCGCTTTGGGGAGCGTTATATACCTCTTCCGCAACGCCGGTTTCCTCTATTTTTCCCTGGTACATTACCAGTATACGATCGCTGATATAACGAACTACCGAAAGATCATGCGAGATAAAGAGCGCGGCAAACCCGAATGCTTCTTTTACATCGTTAAGCAAATTAAGCACCTGGGCCTGTACGCTTACATCCAGCGCGGAAACAGATTCATCACAAACAATAAATGAAGGACGCAAAGCCAGAGCCCGTGCAATGCCTATGCGCTGCCGCTGTCCGCCGCTGAATTCATGCGGATAGCGGTTATAATGATCAGCATTCAGGTTTACTTTTTCCAGGATATTAATGATCCAATCTCTCCTGCCCTTATTGCTTCCTCCTAACCCGTGTATATACATGGCTTCCTGTATGGCGCTTCCTACCGTAAGGCGCGGATTAAGGGAGGAATAAGGATCCTGGAAAATGATCTGAAAATCTTTGCGCATATGCCGCAACTGTGCAGGAGATAAATGCAGTAAATTTTGTTTCTTAAAATAAACAGCCCCGCCTGTAGGATCAATTAAACGGAGCAGGCTTCTTCCCAATGTTGTTTTACCACAGCCGGATTCTCCTACCAGGCCCACCATTTCACCTTTGTATATATTAAAGCTCACATCATCCACCGCCTTTATATAACGCCGGGGTGTACCCCTTCTTTTTCTTTCCGAAGGGAACCATACTTTCAGGTTTTGAACTTCCACCAGCGGATGAACGTATGCCGTACCCTCCTGTTCCGTTTTACCGGGAACGGCTTTAATTTCAGCATTGCTATTCTGCTCTTTATGCAACCCATTACCTGCTTTACTTTTTGCAACCCCGGGTTGCCGCTCTTTCCTTATTATGCTGCCATCCTCATTCATTTCCATAAAGTCGCCTACCACCGGAAGCCTTTCTTCTTTTGCATGCAATACAGGGCGGCACTCCAGCAGCGCCCTGGTATACGGATGACGGGGATTGGTGAACAGTGCCTGTGTTGTATTTTGTTCAACAATTTCTCCCCTGAACATTACTATAATGCGATCTGCAATTTCAGCCACCAGGCCAAGGTCATGACTGATGAAAATAACACCAATATCCTTTTCCGCCTGCAATGCTTTTATTAAACGGAGAATGTTTTGCTGAACGGTTACATCCAAAGCAGTAGTGGGTTCATCGGCTATGAGCAGCAGCGGTTCACAGCTCATGGCCATGGCAATCATTACCCTTTGCTTTTGCCCGCCGCTTATTTCATGCGGGAAGCGGCTGAACATGGCGGCAGGCTCAGGTAACTGAACTTTTTCAAATAATTCAACTGTTTTTTGCTTAGCGGCCGCAGCGCTAACAGCCTGGTGCAGCATTATGGCTTCCATTACCTGGTTACCACAGGTGTATAAGGGGTTGAGCGAGGTCATCGGTTCCTGAAAGATCATGGAAATCTGGTTGCCTCTTACGGCCTGCATTTCTTTTTCAGACAAACGCAACAGATCAACGCCCGCTTCACCCTGCGCCGAAAATAGAATACTGCCGCTGGTATATTCGGCAGGCGGTACCGGTAATAACTGAAGGATGGCAAGCGAGGTAACTGATTTTCCGGAACCCGACTCTCCTACTATAGCTACGGTTTCGCCCCGGTTTACAGAAAACGATATGTTGTGCAATGCCGGCGTTAGTTTTTTCTCCTGCCGGAAGCCAATGCCCAGGTTTTGTATGGATAATAGCGGAAACATCGGGGGATCAAAATCTCAAATGCCTTACGGTTAAGCCGTCGTTGATCAGTTGCTTTAAGGAATCAATACCAATCTTTATATGCGTTGCCACAAATGCTTCCGTTATTTTTTTATCGCTCTCCTCCGTTTTAACGCCTTCGGGTATCATAGGCTGATCACTGACCAGTAAAAGCGCTCCGGTAGGAATTTTATTGTAAAATCCAACCGAAAAAATAGTAGCCGTTTCCATATCAATCGCGTATGCTCTTATGCGCTGAAGATAAGCCTTGAATTCCTCATCATGCTCCCATACGCGCCGGTTGGTAGTATACACCGTGCCTGTCCAGTAGTCAACGCCATAATCCCTGATAGTGGTTGAAATAGCTTTCTGCAGCGCGAAGGCAGGTAAGGCCGGAACCTCGGCAGGAAAGTAATCGTTGGATGTACCTTCACCACGTATAGCAGCTATGGGAAGGATCAGGTCGCCCAGTTTGTTCCTTTTTTTTAATCCGCCGCACTTACCTAAAAACAATACGGCCCTGGGTTCAATAGCAGTAAGCAAATCCATAATGGTTGCCGCTCCGGGGCTTCCCATTCCAAAATTTATAATAGTAATCCCTTCTGCTGTAGCACAGGGCATCGGGCGATCCCTGCCGGTTACTTCAACACCATTCGATTCAGCAAAATAACTGACGTAGCCGCTAAAGTTGGTTAACAATATATATTTTCCAAAGTTTTTAAGCTTTTCACCGGTATAACGGGGCAGCCAGTTTTTAACAATATTCTCTTTTGTTTGCATACCTCTTTAAATGGCTAATTTAGCAAATTCATTTTTAAGTATGATTAAAATAGCATACCCTGCACATCCGTATAAGATCAAAACCGAAAATGGCAAGGAGCTTATTTTTGATACCATCCGTAAACAATGGGTAGCGCTTACCCCCGAGGAGTGGGTAAGGCAAAATTTCCTTCAATATTTGTTACAGGTAAAAAAATACCCCGGCGCATTAATAGCCGTAGAAAAAGAAATCCGGCTGGGCGAGCTCGTTAAGCGTTGCGATATTGTAATTTACGATAACACCGCAACTCCCCTGCTAATGGCAGAATGCAAGGCAATGGATGTAAACGTTAATGCTGCGGCTGCAGAACAGATTATACGGTATAACATTTCCCTGCCTGTAAGATACCTGGTTATTACCAACGGCTCCTATTGTTTTGCATTTGAAAGAACCGGAAAAAAATTCCACCTGCTGAGGGAAATACCGGGATGGAACCCATAGGAAAATAAAAGCACGATTATTCCTCCACGGTTTTCGGGCTTTCATAATCCTTTATCTTATTGTACAGGGTTTTACGATCTATTTTAAGAATTTCCGCCGCCTTTGTTTTATTATAATTTACCTGTTTCAACACCTTTAAAATCGTTTCATACTCTGCCTGCGATGCAGCTCCTTTAAGGTCGGGGCCTTTTAATGATGCCGTATGAAAAACAGGTTCCTTTGAAATTTCACCAAATGGTGCCGGTTGCATCATTTCGACAGGCAATACGGAAGAGCCGATAAAGGGGGCATTGGTTAATAATGCAGCACGGCGGATGACGTTCCTGAATTCGCGCAGGTTGCCGGGCCACGCGTATTGTATAAATAATTGCAGCACCTCATCGTCAAACCCTTCAATATTCTTATCTAATTCGTAACAGGCTTTTTGCAGAAAGAAATCGGCAAACAGCAGGATATCTTCTTTACGATTCCTCAGCGGGGGTATATAAATAGAAAATTCATTAAAGCGGTGAAAAAGATCTTCCCGGAATTTTCCTTTACGGTATCCATCCTGCAGGTCTTCGTTAGAAGCTACTATGATCCTGATGTCCAGGTTCATTTCCTTAGTGCCTCCTACCCTTTTAAATTTCCGTTCCTGTATTACACGTAAAAGGGCGGCCTGCACATCAATAGGGAGGTTGGCTACTTCATCTAAAAAAATAGTGCCGCCATTTGCCATTTCAAAATGACCTTCCTTGTCCGTTACAGCGCCGGTAAAAGATCCTTTCACATGTCCGAACAGCTCACTGCCCGCCAGTTCTTTTGATAAAGTGCCACAGTCTAAGGCAATAAAAGGCTTACCTGCCCTGTTGCTGTACTGATGAATTGTTTTTCCTATTACCTCCTTGCCGGTTCCGCTTTCTCCATATAATATAACACTGTAAGGCGTAGGCGCTACCAGTTTAATCTGCTTATACAACTCTTTGGTAGCGGGGTCTCTGCCTATCAGGTATTCGTCATTTAACGGCACCGGTTTTCCTTTATGGTTAATGCTGCCTGCATCAGCAGCTGATGCAGGTCTCCCCGCATTGGAAACATACTCCTGTGATTTTTTAATAACACTCAATACTTCGTCGGGAATAAGCGGCTTGGCTATGTAATCAAATGCGCCCTGCTTAATAATATCAACGGCAGTTTTAATATCGGAATAGCCGGTAATAATAATAACCGTTGTAGCAGGCTTCAACGTTTTTATTTCCTTTAGCACTTCATGTCCTTCTTTATCGCCCAGTCTAAAGTCACATAGTACGATATCAAAATGGCTTTCTTTAAATTTAGATAATCCTGAATTTCCCGTATATGCCGTTTCCGTTTCAAAACCTTTACGTTGTAAAAACCTGCTCAGCAATGCGCACATGTCCATATCATCATCTACTACCAATATTCTACTCATATCAGATTCGTTTTAAAGTATGACTAAGTTAGTTGAAAACATTTAAATTCCCATCCCGGCTTTTAAAACAGCCTGTTTATCGTTGTAGTATCTGTATCTCATATATTGAATTTAAAAGCCACTGCCTGTAACAGTGGCCCAACTTGCCGCTCTTCATTCATCCTGTTCAAAATAAAACAAGCAGGCGGCAGATTACATAATCGAAACTACCCCTTTTCATTTTACTATTTTTCAGATATGAACTTAAAAACCCTGCCAATGGCTTAAAGTTGCTATGGAATTCAATAGCATATTCAATGCTTTGGTAAACGTGTTGAGTATAATCGTCATATTGGGGAAATTAATACCCGAAAAAAAATATTTATTAACCTACAGCATATATAAATAAATAACCGTATGCATAAATACTGCAATTGGTTATCTCATTTAAAAAATTTCTTCGGTTATACTATGGCAGGTAACTTGCAATAAAGCCCGGAAAGAATTATTGTACTTTTGAAAATAGGTGAGCCCTTTGTATGAAAGCTTTGATTATAGATGACGAATTAGATATATGCTATTTACTAAGCGGGATATTAAAACAGCAGCATTTCAGTACCCGGTATGTAACTTCCCTGTCGGATGCGGAAGCTGCTCTACAAAATGACCCGCCTTCGATCATCTTCCTCGACAATCATTTGCCGGATGGATTAGGAATTGATTTCATTCAATTTATCAAATCCAGGTACCCTGTGAGCAAAATAATAATGATCACCGCCCATGATAGTCCCGCCGAACATAGAAGAGCCTATGCAGAAGGCGTGGACCTTTTTATTCCCAAACCATTTACAAAAGAAAAGATCCATTCCGCCATCAGCCAGGTAACCGCATAGTATTTATTTACTCACACTGTAGAATTTAATGCACGTTTTTCTGCTTAAGCCACATCAGGCTTATTATTCCGGTATCGTCAAATCCTTATTACATCAGCCTTCCGGGATGTTTTAATTTTTGGCAAACTTTTTTAATATGAATAGATAATTCAAAATCATCTTAAATTATTCAATATGGGAAATTTACTGTACCTGGTAGCGGTAATTTTAGTTATTGCCTGGGCTATCGGCTTTTTAGGTTATCATGCTTCGGGATTAATACACATTCTCTTAGTAATTGCCGTGATAGTTGTTCTGTTAAGGATAATAAGAGGCGCGGCCAATTAATTAACCCCGCGATAAAGAAGGCAAATTTATTATTTTACTAAAAAGATTTATTATGGAAAGCTGGAAATTAAAATTAAAAGGCAACTGGAATGAAGTAAAAGGAAAGATCAAACAAAAATACAGCAACATTACAGATGATGATCTCCTGTATGAAGAAGGAAAAGATGATGAACTGTTAGGGAAGATCCAGCAAAAGATAGGGCAAACAAAAGAAGAGGTAAAAAAGTGGATAGAAAGTTTATAACGCCGGGCCAACGGGTATCCGGTTCTATCGCGGCAATTCGAAGCACTAATTTACAGGGCCTGAATTTACCGCATCGTATAAACGCAAGGGGGGAGCGAAAACTCCTCCTTTTGCATTTAAACAGGTTAAGCAAAGTTGAATGAAATAATGAAACGCGTTCCTTTACCAGGCTCGCTATCTACATTGATATTGCCTTTGTGACTTAATATAATATTCTCGGTATTGGTTAACCCCAGGCCTGTTCCCTTCGCTTTTTTACTGTAATACGGCTCAAATAATTTGTTCAGTGTTTCACTGTCCATTCCACTTCCGTTATCTTCAATTTCAATGATACATTTATCATGTTCGCCATAAGTTAATATCGTTAATATCCCTTTACCGGGTTCCATAGCTTCAATGGCATTAACGATAATATTCAAAAAAGCTATCTTAATTTTTTCTTTATCAACAGTAATATTACAAATGTCTCTGTCGTAATTTTTAATAATCTTAATGTCATTCAGCGTCAGCCTGTCTTCCGCCAGCTGCAGGGCTTCATCTAATAAATCATTTACTGAAACTGCCTCCGCTGTAAGCTCTATAAATTTAGTAGAATTCAGCAATTCGGTAATGAGCATATTAATACGGTGGCTGTTCCGGGTAATCATGTCATAGAAAACATTCCTTTCTTGCCGATCGGAATCCGTTTCTGTTCTGAGCTGGTCTACAGACAGGTTAATGTTCGTGAGGGGATTTCGTACCTCATGCGCAATGGTTCGGGCTATGCGGCCCGTAGCTGTAAATTTTTCCATCCTGCGCATTTCAAGCAATTCCCTGTTTGCTTTATCTAATTGCTTCACTCTCTCTTCCAGCTCTTCGCGATACGTTTCGGCCCTCCTGTCGGCAAGACGCCGTGCCCTGTTTTCAGTAACATAAGTAATAAAGCCAAAAACAAAGAGCAATAAAGCCACGATAAGGGAAACAATAACAACTGTGTTGAGTAAATGATTGCGGGATTGAAGATCATCATTTCTGTTATCCAGGATATCGCGTTCAGAGTCCTGCATAATTTTAATAATGGTTCTAAGGCTGTCCATATTTGCTTTCCCTTCCTTTTCGTAGTATAGTATACTATCAGTCAGGCGGTAATCATTTTCGGTAAACTGAACAATAGCATTATTGAGGAAGTCGTATTTCCGGTCCATCAGCTTCTTGGCCTCCTGCATCATATCGCGCTGTGTTTTGCTGTTAATGATCTGTGTAAGCAAATCATAAAACAATGGCCCCGCCTTTACCTTACTCTGATGATAAGGCGTTAAAAAGCTTTTGTCCTTACTGATTATAAACCCCCTGAAACCCAATTCCGCATCTTTCATGAGGGAAAGAAAATCTTCCAGGTTATGAATTACCTTATTTGTATGCCCAATAAGCCTGGACTGCTCAAGTACCTGCCTGTTGATATACAGGGTGATCAGGTAAGAAATAAGTAAAATCAGGAACGCGGAGCCATAGCCCACCCTGATCCGTTTATCAATCCTGAATTTTTTTATGATCCGTTTCATGCATATTTAAAATAAAAGCTGAAGATCCGGTAAAGTAAACGAAAGAAAAGAAGTTTACGGGCTAGCTTTCACCCACCCGTATTTAGTAAAAATAGTACCAAAAAGAAGATAAAGCTAAAAAATGAAAAAACGGTATAACACTTATCCGAACACAGCTCAATGGTATCAGATATGCTTTTTTGCAATTAAAGCTGCTTAGCGATACCGTTTTTGCAACATCAAACTGAAGCAGGGCCTCAGGGGGCTGTTGCTTAGATTACGCCCCTTATTTCCAGTCCCTCCCCGCCTTACACTTCTGCTACGCCCAATTTACCTGTATATACCTGCCGTTCGCTTTTATTGGGATCAATATTAAAATCCTGCATAAATGTTAATGTAAGTAAAAAATATGTTACCGCATTTGAGTATCCCCAATTCTGCATATCCTCTCTTACCCATAATGAGACAGGATAGCGTTTATTACAGCCATTTCACGGAAGAAGAGTTTGCCGCTGATGAATATTTTCAGCAGTGGGTGCTGCTGCCCGATGAAGAAACGCAGCAGTACTGGACATTTTATGCTCAACAGCATCCCCAACAACAGATCGCTATCAACAATGCCGCTAAGCTCGTGCAGCACCTCGCTCAAACCGGCTTTCATATCCCTTTCTTGTCGCCAAACGAGAAACAACAGCTCAGGAATAATATTTTTGAGCAGATCAGCAAGCCGCCTGTGATCACTTCTTTAAAGCGTTCCCCCGCCACAAGCGGTAAATGGTGGCTTCTGGCTGCGGCAATCCTTGCTGTAATTTTTGCATTCCCGTTCCTCTATCCTTTCAATACCCATTCCGCAGCAGGCATAGTGTCTATGGCTTCGGAAACTACCCAAATAAGGCAGGTGAAGAAAATTTTGCTGCCCGACAGTTCTATCATTATCCTCAATGGAAATTCTTCCGTGCGCTATAACAGCAATCTGGCAACTGCTGCTGCCCGGGAGGTTTTTTTGGAAGGCAATGCTTATTTCCATGTAAAACAAACCGCTTCGCTCACGCCTTTTATCGTACATGCCAATCAACTGAAAATATATGTAACCGGAACCGAGTTCAATGTAAACGCCAGGTCCAAAGCCACCGATGTGGTGCTTACCAGCGGCAGGGTGAATGTAACCCTGGAAAAAGGCAGGGGAAAAACGGTGTATATGCAGGCCGGATATGTCCTTAATGTAGATACCGTCAGCAATGAGCTTATTACGGCCAAAACCAACACAGCCCTGTATACTGCCGCATGGAACCGGGGCGAATGGCATTTTGAGGAAACTACCCTGGCAACCGTTGCCCGGCTTATTAAAGAATACTATGGAATGGAGATGGTCTTTACCAACGAAGCGCAACGGCGGCTCATGATTACCGGTGTAGTATCGGTTAACGACTTTTCAACATTGATACAGGTAATAGAGAAAACCTTAAACATCAGCATACAAACACAAAACCAACAATTAATCATTATTAACCCTCAATCAAAACAGTTATGAAAAGAAAGCCATCTTTTTCAAAACGCTGCTTAGGGACAATGTTGCCGGCCGTATTGTTCTTACTGGCCACAACCGGGGCATGGGCGCAGGATGTAGCCGCTCTTTCCCCTTCCTTAGTAAACAAAAGCAATCCTGTGCCGGATAGTGATCTGAAGACCACTTCCCTGCAGGAGTTCATGAATGAATTTAAAAAAATTTATGAAAACATCTACTACAGCTACGAATCGAACACCCTTAAATCGGTAAAGGTAAACTACGATGCGCAGGATGTTACCACACAGGGTAACCCCGATATCGCGCTGAACAAAGTGCTTGCTACTGCCGGTTTGGTGTTTGAAAAAGTGAAAGACGTATATGTTATTAAACAGAACAGGCAAAACAACCAGGAACAGCATTTTGCTATTCCCGCTGCCGTAATCACTACTGTTGCCAATGCGGCTGATTTTGCCGTAAGGGGTAAAATAAGTGATGAAAACGGTGGTGTAGCGGGCGCTACTGTAACAGAAAAAGGAACAAACAATGTTACTACAACAAACAGTAACGGCGAGTTTGCAATAAGCGTAAGCAACGCCAATGCAGTACTGGTAATAAGCCATGTAAGCTACGATACCAGGGAAGTTTCCGTATCCGGCAGATCCAATCTGGATATCACGCTTGATGCATCAAGCAGGGAATTAGAGCAGGTCGTAGTAACATCTCTCGGTATGAAAAGGGAGAAAAGAGCGTTGGGATACAGCATTTCTTCCGTAAACGCCGAGGATATGGAAACCGGCGGCGCTTCCAACGTATTAAAATCAATAGAAGGTAAGGTTACGGGCGTACAAATGAACAGCGTTACCTCCTCACCCACCTCTTCTGTAATGTTCAATATACGTGGAGCTACCTCATTGAAAGGAATAATGGGGGCAAGTAATATTAACAACGAAACCCAGCCCCTGATCGTGCTGAATGGCGTACAGCTGGGTTCCAATACCGTTGGAGCTACCGCAGGTATTGATGCAGGCAACTTTATCTCCACCCTCAACCCCAACGATATAGAAAGCATCTCTGTGCTGAAAGGCGCCAGCGCTGCAGCGCTTTACGGATCCCAGGCAGGTAATGGCGTGATCCTGATCACCACCAAATCGGGCGCAGGAGCTAAAAAAGGGCTTGGTATTTCGGTAAGCAGTGCTACTTCTTTCGATCAGGCTTATAGCGCCCCTCCGGTGCAAAGAAGATTTTTCCAGGGCGATGAGGACGGAAGCGCATTGACCGAAGATAAAAAGGGACTCGGTTGGGCTATAGATGACAAGGTGAACAACAACGAACCTGTATGGAGGTGGAACATCCTTACACAGGAATGGGAAGAATCTGTGCTGGAAGCACGTGGAGATAAAAATCCGCTACTGGCCTTCCTGAGAACAGGGGTGATGACCGACAATAACGTGGCTGTAACCGGCAACTACGACAAGGGTAACTACCGGCTCAACCTCGGCAACCTGGTACACAATGCCGTAATCCCCGACAACAAAACAACCCGAAACAGCGTTTCCTTTGATGCTAAATACAATATAAACGACAGGCTTTCAGTTACTTCCCAGGCATCATGGTCTCATACCTTTGTGCCTAACCAGTCGCACGTTCAGGATAAAAGAGAAGACAACCCGTTGGCACATGCCATGTCTATGCCTATCAATATGCCCAAAATGTCTGAATGGGAAAAGGCCGACCCCTGGATCACCGACTGGGAAGGACAATATCAGAATACACCTTATCTGAAGGGACCTGGACAAAATCGCTTAAGGTATAATGCAGTTGGCAAAAACGGACCTTATTTTGCTGCTGAAAACATTATCAGAACCTATACCAAAGACGTATTTTTCGGAAAGATACAATTGGATTATAAAATAGGTGAACCTTTCCTGCTCACGTTGCGCTCAGGTATCAGCCATGAAAACTTTGCGTTTGAAAGAAAAAGCCCATGGGATGCAGAACGCAGACCTCAAGGCATATACGAACAACAACACAGCAATAATCTCAATGTAAGAAATGACCTGTTGCTTTCCTACAACAAGCGTTTTCTTGGCAATAGGTTATCACTCGATGCTTTAGGAGGCTTTTCGTTTAACTACGGCGAAGCCAACAACTCCGGATTTGGCGGGGAAATATTGACAACTCCCAACTCTTTTACCTTTAGTTCATTACCCGCTGCGGTAAGGCAGGCTGCCTATTTCAACAGGGGTTACCCTAGTCGCAACTACGGCGCTTATGCCACTGCCAGCATCGGATGGCAAAATATGGTTTACTTAGAGTTGTCGGGTCGTAACGACTGGGTAGGTATACTGGGCCATGAAAAGGATAACCATTTCTACCCCGGTGCATCCTTAAGCTGGATAGCATCTGAAACCTTTGATATGGGTAACGTATTTAACTTCCTCAAACTGAGAGGGGGGTATGCACAAACCGGATATGGTATCGGACGACCTGTTAACCAGGACAGCTACGGTATTTCAGGAAATACATGGAACGGCGTTGCTATGGGAACCATCGGTGGTGACCCTGTAGACGCGAATATTAAGCCCGAGCTGAACGTAACCAAAGAAGCAGGTATAGACTTCAGAGCGCTTGATAACCGCATATCGGGAGAATTTACCGTCTATTCCAAAAATCACATTAACCAGATCCAGACCCTGCCGGTGGTAACGTCTTCAGGATTTGGCTCCATACTTACCAATATGGGTGCGGTGAAATCAACCGGCCTGGAAGCGGCCTTAACGGTAACGCCTGTACGCACCAAAAACTGGGTGGTAAACCTCACCGGTAACATCAGCACTTTCAAATCTGTTATTGATGACCTGGACCCACGCTTCTCAGAACGATTTTATAACTATGACGGAGCTTCCTATTTGGCTTTGTTCAAAGGTTCACGTGTAGGAGACATGTATGCACGGCAACCGATTGGCTATATCCAAAACGGCAAATACAAAGGAATGATGCTGACCGGTATTGACGGTATTATTGAGGAAGCCGTTACCACTACAGACTATATTAAAAAGAACGGGTACTTAGGCAATATGAATCCCAAAGCCATCTATGGGTTTGTGGCAGACGCCAGGTACAAAAACTTCCGGCTCAATGTTGTTGCCAGCATGAGAGTGGGTGGTATATTCATTTCCGAAACGCAGAAGATCATGATTGACGATGGCATGGCAGACATTATGGCGCTCTATGGCGATAAATATAACGAGTACTGGACAGGCGGTCGTTTCGCCGGTGGTTTACCGAGCATGCCTAACCCCGATGATATGTTCACCGGGCCTGGCTTCGAAAACTACAGGGAAAAAATGCAGGAACTCATGACCATGTACAATGGCGATCCACGTTACTTCGGCTACTGGAACGCGGTATTCATCAACCCTAACGTTGACCAGTCTCAAATGACCCCGGAACAAAAGCTGAGCCTCGCTGATGGGGATTATATTAAGAACGGGGATGATCCTACCAGAACCCTCTTTATGAACCCTTATAACATGGAAGGACAGGAGTTATGGTCCGGCGCCCAGTTCAGAACGCATGATGCTACTTCCTTTAAGATCAAGGAGATCAATCTCACCTATTCCCTTGATAGGTCGCTGGCACAGCGGCTGCGCTGCCAGGATGTTTCGCTTACCGTTTTCGCCAAGAACGTGATGTTCTGGGCAAAAAACAAAATGAATGAAGATCCTGAAACGGCTTTCTACGATGGTGTTAGAGGCATGGGTGTGGCAGATTTCGGATTACCACCGATCCGCACTATGGGTGTAAGACTGAATGTTAGCTTTTAGGAGTAATCAAATTAATTTGTAAAAATATTATGACGATGAAAACAATACAATATATCATGCTTGGATCGCTGCTACTTGCCGGTGTATCCTGCAGTAAAGATCAACTGCGAATGGACGAACGGGAAACGTCATTCAACGTTAATTACTTCACCTATTCACGATACCAGCTTACTACGGCTATTGTAGATGTTGCATACCAATATGGCAAAGGTGTAATTGATGAGCCGGTTGAAGAAGCAAACCTGTACTTTTTGGAATGTTATAATGGTGGCTCGCAGGCAGCTACGCTCTACACCAACGCTGCCCAGAACTGGGATTACCAGGGTAGCAATCCTTATACACAGCAGTTGAGAACGCTTGGAGCAGTCACAAAGCTGGCAACCAATGAAGATAACATGGCGAATGTAGCAGTAGCTAATATCCTGAAATGCGTTGTAGGCGGATCTCTTACCGAAAAATATGGAGATATTCCCTTCAGCGAAGCTATGGAGGGAAGAAGTGGTGACCTGTTTCCTAAATTCGATTCCCAGAAAGAAGTATATGAGCAGATGTTTACCCTGCTGGATGAGGCGATTTCTATTTTATCGGATCCCGGCAGCAAAGGTTTGCCTGCCGATCATGATGTTTTGTTCAAAGGAGACAGGGCCAAATGGATAAAATTTGCCAATTCCCTGAAGTTCAGGCTCATGGTCCATTCCTATGAGGCATTTAAGAAAGCCGGAAGAGACCTGAGCGGCGAAATGCAGACCATTGCCGGTGGCAACAACTATATGTCTGCAGTAGCCGATAATGCAGGGCTTGAGTTTTCGGGCGTTAGCGAGCGGGAATCGTGGTACCTGCAAACGAAATGGGGAACCGGGAACAACTTTACCGAGCAGAAGCCTTCGAAGTATTTAATTGACCAGATGGTAGGCCTTGATGACCCACGTATGTACGTGATCTTTGCCCCGGCGCTTTCCCCGATATCGGCCAATGCCACGGAGTCCAGCGAAAACATCAAGATAAATGGCTATACTTATAAAATAGACTATTATCCTTCTTCGCTGTATGAACCTTCGGAAATAGTAGCATCCGGAAGAGACCTGAACGGTAATGTTATATCAGTGCCTTATCCACTGGATGCAAAATGGGTAGGAGCTCCGAACCCGATAAACGTTCAGACACAGTATGCAAGCTCCACCAGCCTTCCCGGAACCAACAGTTTTTATGACAACCGCCGCATTACAGGGCTTTCAACGCTGATAGCAGGCACCAACGGTCCCACCCTCAAGGGAGTGATGATGGAGGCAAGCGAAATGGCCTTTCTACTTGCCGAAGCCCGTCAGAAAGGATGGATATCTGCCGGTACTGTTAAAGATTACTACGAAAACGGTATCAGGTTGTCTTTTGAAAGATGGCAGATCGAGAACGGAACCAAGCCGGCTACGCATATCGGGTCAGATAAGATCGTGGATAATTTCAGTAACTACTATGCAAAGCCTGCTGTAGCACTGGACGGGTCCGCTGCCGATCTTGATAAAATCGCTATCCAGAAATGGCTGTCTATGCTTATGACCAATCACACAGAAGCATATACTGACTATAGAAGGACCGGCAAGCCTGTGTTCGTTGGCAAAATAGTTACATCATTTTCTACATACGAATACCCCATGCGGTATCTGTATCCACTGGATGAATCGAGCAACAATAAAGAACAATATGATGCTGCCGTATCTGCAATGGGAGGTAAGGATATAGCCTCTGTTAAGATGTGGATATTGCAATAATCACATCAACGTATAATTTTAAGAACCTGCAAGGCTTACTCAAGTAACCTTGCAGGTTTTTTTAGAAATCAACATGCCATGAAACAGCTTTCCCTTTATCTTCTCGCATTTTCCACGTCAATTGCAGTTTCTGCACAAGATGCCGCCCGACCCATTCTTATTGAGCCCTATTTGCAATACACCACCCAAAACAGCATCCGTATTGCATGGGAAACTTCCGACAGTTGTAGCAGCTTCATTGCCTACGGGCCCGCTCAATTCAATACGGGTACACCTGTGCTTTCGCTCAGGAAAAATTCGGATAGCAAAAACATCATGCATCATATTGAACTAACGGGTTTACAACCCGAAACGCATTATTTCTATAGCGCGGTTTCGGTTTTACCCGGCGGCGACACGCTAGCATCGCCTGTGAGCACTTTTCAAACCGCGGTAAAAGACAGTACTGCTTTTGCCTTTGCCGTATTCAGCGACTCCCAGTTTGATGCTGCCGACCCCGGCGCATGGAATCGTGTTAGTACGCAGGCATGGAAAGAACGTCCCAACTTCGCCCTGCATGCCGGCGACCTGGTAGATCTGGGATATATGAAAGACGATTGGGTGAACGAATTTTTCGCCCCTGCCAGTGCATTAATGAAACGCATTCCCATCTATTCCATACCGGGTAATCATGAGCACGATGCTGCATTCTACTATCGCTACATGTACGTACCACGACCTTATTATTATAGCTTTCGCTATGGCAACGCGGAAATCTTCATGCTCGATACCAACCAGTACCAGGAAGAAGGAACGGATATGTACAACTGGTTAGAACACGCGCTGGCCCAATCAACCGCTTACTGGAAATTTGTAGTGCATCACCACCCACCCTATTCATCGGATGAAGATGATTTTGGTAATACTAACGTTGAAGCATCAACGCTTGGTGATGATGAGGCCAGGAGCTTAACCTCCCTCTATGACAAATATGGTGTGGATATCGTTTTTTACGGACATATTCATACCTATGAAAGATCCTGGCCGGTACGGGAAAATAAAACCGTAACTGAAAACGGCGTTATTTACCTTAACGTGGGCGGCGCAGGCGGCAGGCTCGAAAACCCATCCTCCATCCGTTCCTGGTTCACCAGCAAGCTCAGGACTGTTCATCATTTCGGGTATGTGGCTATTAATGGCAATACCCTTCAATTTCAGGCCATTGATGAAAACGGTGCTTTATTCGACAGCTTCTTATTGACCGGCAGCAGGAAAAGCAAAATGCCGGCACATTATACCCCCGCGGCGCCTGTTTCCATCAATGAACGAAAGATATTTACGGATACGATCCATGTACAATTACAGACTGCTTTACCCGGCGAAACCATCAGGTATACGCTGGACAAAAGCGAGCCCGGTAAAAATTCACCATTGTATAAACAAAAAATTGTACTGGATAAGACATCCACACTTAAAGTTGCTTCATTCAATAAACTTGGCAAAAGCCGCACTAATACCATTCATTTCAACAAAGAAAAAGCGTATGCCTCCATTACGTTAACCCACCCGCAGCAAGGCCTGCATTACCGTTATTTTACCGGCCGCATAAAAGACAATGATCCGGATAAATTCCTTAACCTTCCCTTCAGCAGGGAAGGAACGGTAACACACCCAAACTTTGCGCAAATACCACACCGCAGGCAATACTGGGGTGCTGTTTACGAAGGATATATAAAAGTACCTGCCGATGGCTACTATCGTTTTTCCGGTCATGCCGATCATATATTACGGTTAGATATACACGATAAAATGCTGTTTGAAGAATTAGACCGCGAGATCAACTACGAAGGAGATATTTATTTAAAAGCGGGTTATCATCCCGTAAAAATAGCCTATTATAACAGCCGCTTAGACAGGGCTTTTTTAGAGCTGTATTACAGTGGCCCGGGTATTGAAAGGCAGACTATACCTGCGGAGGTTTGGTGGAGGAAAGGGGGGTTATGATTTATGGTTTATGGTTTATAGTTTATAGTGATTTGATATTTTAGATTTGATATAATTATTAATGACAGGATGAATCCTACTTCTTTTTTGTACTGCTGATGGCTCATTGCTGATTGCTGACAGCCTTCTTCGAATTTCGGATTAAGGCTCCGTTTTTTGTATACTTCAAACCTCCATATTCACCGTAGCGCCCAGCCAGGCCATCATTCCGGCGCCTAAGGGTATTGCATCTTCATCAATATTAAAGGTAGGGGTATGCACACCGGAAGTAATTCCTTTAGCCACATTACCTGCTCCCAAACGGTAAAAGCAACCGGGTATCACCTGCGAGTAATAGCCAAAATCCTCGGCACCCATACGCAGTTCCGATTCTTCCACATTTTCTGCTCCTGCATATGCAGCGGCCGCTGCTTCAGTTATACTGTTCAGTTGTTCATTGTTATATACCGTTGGATAGCCTACATCAATCACAAGGTCAATATCAGCACCCATGCTATGCACCAGCTCGGTAGATAACTTACGTATAAGATCATGCGCTTTAAAACGCCATGTTTCATCCATCGCCCTGAAGGTACCCATCAGCTTCACTTCGCTGGGTATTACGTTGGTGGTATGCCCGCCATGAAAAGAAGTAACGGATAACACCGATGGCGAAAAGGGATTGCGGTTGCGGCTAACGATTTGCTGCAGCGCCACGATCAGTTGTGAGGCGATCAATATAGTATCGGCGGTTTCCTGCGGTGAGGCGGCATGTCCTCCCTTGCTTTTTATGGTAATATAAATTTCATCAGCGCTGGCCATGATCTTTCCACCCCGGAAACGGAACTTACCTGTTTCTAATTGCGGATGCACATGCAGTCCTATAATAGCGGATGGACGCGGGTTTTCCAGCACACCCTCCTTAATCAAAAGACTGGCGCCGCCCGGGTTCTTTTCTTCACCCGGCTGAAAGATCAGCTTAATGGTTCCCTCCCACTCCTCTTTTAATGCATTTAATATACGTGCAGCGCCCAGCAGACAGGTAGTATGCACATCGTGCCCGCAGGCATGCATCACGCCTTCATTCTTTGATTTATAGGGCACATCATTTTCTTCAGTAAT
This sequence comes from Agriterribacter sp., assembly GCF_035445465.1. NCBI lineage: Bacteria > Pseudomonadati > Bacteroidota > Chitinophagia > Chitinophagales > Chitinophagaceae > Agriterribacter > Agriterribacter sp. The sequence goes on along the minus strand of NZ_DAOMQT010000051.1, from coordinate 11,052 downwards.
GGGAAGCGCGTCCATATCGGCCCTGAGCGCGATGATTCTTTTATCCGGGTTCTTTCCTTTCAATAAGCCAATTACACCGGTAGTGGCTTTTATGGTATAGGGAATGCCCAAAGCATCCAACTGTTGCTGCACCAGCTTAGATGTTTCAAATTCTTTATAGCTCAGCTCAGGATGAGCGTGTAAATGATGACGTATTTCAATTAAATCGGCAGCGTATTGTGAGGCGAGTTGCTTTATCTTATCTTTTAGCATGTACCAAAGATACGAAGGAAAAGAAATCCTCCTACTGGCCAATGGGTGATGGGTGGAGGGTGAAAGGTGGTGGGTTGAGGGTGAATAGCTTTCGTTTATCGTTTCACAAGGAGAGTAGTGAATTCACTGTTCACCATTGCCTATCCTTATCTACCCTGCCCCCTGCAGCTTACCTTTTACACCTTACACCTTATACCTTATACCTTATACCTTACCTCCCTACCCTTTATTCATCCATCTGAAACTCAAAAGCATCATATATCTCCGTACGCCAGGCAAACTGTTGTGTAGTGGGCGATATAGCGAAAAAAGGGGAAAAGGTTCTTACCTTAACTGTTTTCCCATCTGGTAAAAATTCGAGTATCCGCAACCATCCGTCTCCGCCATTTCCATGCCAGCCACCGCCCATTGCCTGCGCGTTAAATACCATCTGGTTCACTTTTTTCCCGGCCGCATTTTTATCTGTTCTGAATCCCACATGTCCTTTGGCGTCATTGGGTACGCCTATATGCCCCGAAAACACCAGCTGTATATTGGAAGAAGGCTGCACTAATTTGTGCCAGATAGCCGCCCCGTAATTGCCATCCGTTACCGGGTAGTTCTCTTTTTCAATTTGCTGGTTAGCGGAATTAAGATAAGAATGGGTAAGAATGATACCTGTATGATTTTTATATTGCTCCATTGCTGTTACCTTTTTTGCCCAGGCAATAATGGTATCGCGCGGCGCGAACTCCAGCGTAAGCAATAAAAATTTCCTGCCCTGCGGAGAAGTGAATTCGAAAGCGGCATTTTCCATAGTGGGTATTCCTTCCGCATTTAACCCGGCTTCGCGAATTAATTTTTGCGTTTTAAAATTTTTATCTACAGGAAAATAGGTGTTATAGTTAGAACGCCGCACGCTGATATTGCTATACCCATAATCATGATTACCCGCCGCAAGCACATAAGGTACTTTGCCATCTAACCTGCCGAATGCACGGGCAATAGAAGCCCATTGTTGTCTGCTGGCCTGGTTGGCCGCAATACCATTTGGGTTTATCATTTCGTTTTGCTCTACGAGGTCACCGGTACACATTACTAATTGTATGTTCAGCCTGTCTATATTTTCGCTTATCCACGCTGTCATTAATTCAAATAGCGGCTGGTTGCGTTCAAACTTCTGGTAGGTTTGCGGATCGGGCAACATAATGATTGACCATGAGTTGGAATCACTGAGGGCAGGCGCTATATACTTCTGCTGCGCTAGAACGTTTATTACACAGCATACTGCAATAACAATGCTGCAAAGGAATTTTAATTTGCCTTGTTTCATGCGTAGTTTGATTTTAGTATTATTGTTAATCCTATTTTTTCACTAACGTACTCTTGTTACGCTAACATAATTGATATAGCGGTATTTACCTAAAACCGTTCTTTCCAGCATTAGCTGATATTTTCCCTGTTTCAATTTCGTTTCTGCCAAAATGGTTTCTTTTTTGGGCGTCATTGGTTTTATAGTATTGTGCTGAAGCAATTCATACATTATCCTGCCCTGCATTTGCGCTGGAGCAGCTATATGATGAATGTGCAAAATAGTAGGTACAATATCAATATTGGAAGTGGGCAAATTACTTTCAAGGGCAGACTTAAAGGATGGCCCATACGCTATTAAAGGTATATGAATTTCCCAAAAGCTTGAACCGCCATGTCCTGCCACGCCCCCGGCAAAATCCGTTCCGGCATAGCCCAAACTGTTTTTATTGTTGTTCCAGTTTTCCGTAACAAGAATATCCGCAGCCCTATGAGGATGATTCCAGTGAATAGATTCAAAGGACAGGGTTCCTTTTATTATACCCTTCATTGAGCCTGGCTTGGCGGCTTTTGTAAAAATAGCGCCTACCCATTCCTGTTCCTGCAATGCTTCAACTGTTTTTTTAATAAGCACCGGGTTGTGATCTTTTACATACAGGGCGCCGTCAGCCAATATAATATCATCAGAATCTTTACTCTCTTTGAGTCCTTTTTGTATTAAAAAACCGCTAAACCCCTGTTTTCCTGTGTGGGTAACAAAGCCGTGATCGGCTGTAATAATAATATTAAAAACAGGCTCCAGCCCTCTTGCCCGGATAGTATCCAATATTCTGCCAAACTGAGCATCCACCGCTTTTAAAGCCCCTAGCGTAATGGGTACGCCAATGCCATGTTCATGCGCCGTACCATCGGGGTCAGAAAACCAGATAGCGCTTACTAACGGTCCGCCGGCAGCCAGCGTATACCGGCACAAGGCATCTGTGATCCATTGGTGCCGGGCAGTGTTAGGCGTAGCACCTTCAGGCGGCGATCCTATGGAAGCCGCAATTTCGGCTTTAAAAGACTCAGGAAGTATCAGATCCGGATTAATGATAGCGCCATTAACCGTATGATTTTGCAGGAACGCCTGTCCGGTTGTGCCGGAACTATACACGAACATCCTTTCCCCTGCGGCCCGCAGCACTTCGCCAAGCGAAGGAGCAGTAAGCAGTTTGCCGGAAGTAGTATCCATAATATGCCTGAGGTTACCGGCGTCACCGGTACTTAAGCTTTTTTGGCTGTTTACCGCCGGCAGGTAAATGGTATTGCCCATTAAACCGTGCTCTTGCGGGTAAGAACCCGTAGCATAAGAAGCCGCATTTACCCTTGTAACGGTGGGGAACACACTGTGATTATCTTTAGCATAGGCCGCTTTTTTACTGAACGCGTACAAATGAGGCATCCACTCCGGTTTAATATAATCAGGGCGCAAGCCATCAAATACCACGATGAGGGTACGCAAGGCTGTAGTGTCACTTTCAGCCACTGGCATGTTTTCTGCACGTGCATTAGCCGAAAAACAAAAGAGGAGTCCCCAAAAGGATAGTTGAAGTATGGATTTCATTTTTTAAACCGTTTCATTTATATATACCGCCAACCTATTTCATGGCAGCATCGTTGCCTGCCCCGTTCGACCAAGTTGCCCGGACGAATGTTGCGGCATGCAGGCATCGCAATCACTTCATCCTCCGGTTTTTCATGGCAGCTTCCGGCTTATGCAAAATCTGTAAAACTAAATGTAAGCAGGTTCTAAGATAAGGTTATTTTTATATCCGGCAGGATGCGGCGCATAAAGTTAAATCCGAAGCCGGGAATCCGAAATTCGGAGAGAAGAGAAAGTTGAGAGGTGAAAGAAGGGCTATCCGTCCTGTCGTTAGCGTTGCTCGCCCAATAGCTGAGAGCTGACGGCTGATGGCAAAGTTCCAAATAACAAAAAACAAGAACCAAACCTGCCTGCGGCAGGCAAGCTTGTCCGCCGGGGCGGATAAAATTCAAATATAAAATTCGAAGCTGAATGCAGTCTCAACTATCGCTGTTCGTGGTGTCTTCGCCACGAACGATTATAATATCGCCTCCGGGCGATAATAATGAATGGTGTGCAACGATAACGTTTACATTACAATCGCCCGGAGGCGATAATAAACAAGTGCCAGGCGAGGACGCCTGACACAGCATACCTGGCACAGCATACAAGAATGGCGAGTGAGCAGTGGTGCGTTTTCAAGAGGTATTGAATTGGCCTGTTACTCCGCTTCAGGCGGATTGTCTACCTGGGCAGGCAGGCTTCGGTACGCATAATTGTTCTAACTTCCGGCATCCGTTCACGCCTTGCAAAGACGGGCCTTTAAAATCAATAACAAGTACTATTAAATATCACGTAATACAATGAAAAATTTTTATTTGCTTTTATGCTTCTTCTTTCTTGGTTCTCATCAGATCCCGCCTAAAAAAGATATGGCAGACCCTGCCACTTACTTAGATGAAATAAAAACCGCGCTCAAAAAAGAATGGCCGGGTAACCGCACGATTAACCTTGTTTTTCACGGACATTCCGTACCGGCCGGGTATTTTAAAACGCCCGTGGTTAATACACTGCAGGCCTATCCTTACCAGGTGCTGAAAGCGCTGAAGGCCGTTTATCCTTATGCCGTTATCAATATTATAAATACTTCCATTGGCGGAGAAAATTCCGAAAACGGGGCAAAAAGATTTGCTACAGATGTATTGATCCACAAGCCTGATGTGCTGTTTATAGATTATGCATTGAATGACCGCGGCATCGGTTTGGATAAAGCCAAAGCATCGTGGGAAGCCATGATCAAACAGGCGCAGGAAAAAAATATAAAAATCATACTGCTAACCCCATCGCCCGACACAAGCGTTCATATCCTGGAGACAGACAATGTGCTGGAAAAGCATGCCCTGCAGATAAAAGGCCTGGCAAAAAAATACGGCACAGGCCTGGCCGACAGCTATGCCGCATTTAAGCAGGTTGCCCATTCAGGCAATAACCTGGAAGCTTATATGTCGCAGATCAATCATCCCAATGAAAAGGGACATGCATTGATCGCGGCAGCTATACTTCCATACTTTATCAATTGATCACCGCCTTAATCATTACCGGCTGATGGTCGGAAGGATAACGCTGATCTTTAGCATCGGTAAGCACGCCATACTTCAACACGTTTATGCCTTTGCTTACAAAAATATAATCAATGCGATTCTTCATAGGCGCAGTGAACCTAAAAGAATTGAACGTTCCAACAGGACCATAAGGAGGATCCTGCGTTACATTATAAGCATCGTTTAGTATGGTTTGCATGGTTTGGATCTGCTCTGTTTCGGGGGTAGAGTTAAAGTCGCCCACGCATATTACGGGAGTGTTTTTTGCGATCTCCTGTATTTTTTTCACCATCAGCTTACCCGATTCCCTGCGGGCTTCAACCCCCTGGTGATCGAAATGCACACTGAAGAAATAAAATGTTTTTTTTGTTTGCAGGTCCTGGAATTTTCCCCAGGAGCAAATACGGTTACAGCATTTGGCATCCCAGCCTTTGCCGGGCTTTTCCGGTGTTTCGCTTAGCCAGAAATCACCTGATTCGATGAGCTTAAACCTCTCTTTCTTATAAAAGATCGCGGAATGCTCGCCGGCTTCTTTACCATCATCGCGCCCATGCCCCGTACGTGCATATGCTTGCAGTTCGGAAATGCCATTGAGCTGGTCTATCAATCCTTCCTGCGTGCCAAAAATATCAAAATCGTGAAACCGGACCAGCGCCTTTACATTCTCCTTTCTGTTTGGCCAGGCATTTAGGCTGTCGCCCGGATTATTGTAACGGACATTATAGGTGGCAATAGTTACCGGAATATTTTTCTGGGCAATAACGGATTGAACACATATGCAAACAAGCAGGGTAAAAACGATTTTTTTCATCTTTTTAATTTTTTGTATGAAAATAGTAACCGCCCGTTGAAAGGGCGGCTGCTATTTGCTAAGGTAATTATAATGTGCCGGATTGCTTTGCCAAAGGTGAAAGTAGCGTTGCAGGTTTGTTTCACCTTTGTCTTCTCACCGCTCACAATACATTCTTATTTAATTCCACCCCGGATTCTGACCCAATGCGGGGTTCATCGTCCGGTCATTTTCGGGAACCGGGTACAAATACTTTTTATCCAGCCATTCTCTTGCCCCCGGATTCCACATTACTTCACCCGAAGTGCCGTTGGAAAGCTGTATACGGCCCACAGCAGCGGAAGGACTCACGTCTACAAAAGCAATGGTGGGATTGGAGCCTGCAGGCTTGGTACCCTGGTAAAATACAACATCATTAATGCCGTCGCCGTTAAGGTCATACTCACCCAGCGCAGGCACGTACATGCCATTCATGGGAGCATCCCGGAACAGTTCGCCAATATGCCACCTTTTCAGGTCATCCGGCCGGAGTCCTTCAAAAACCAGCTCAACGGTACGCTCCCGCATTACTTCTAATAAAACGGGGTCGGTAAATTTATTTTTGTAATAATCCATCAGGTAGGAATCCGCGGCTGAAGGCATTGTGGTTAGCGTTGCTCCTGTAATTCCGGCCCTTTTGCGCAATGCGCCGATAGTAGCAGTCCAGTCAGCATCAGTCATCATACCCAGTTCCGCCAGCGCCTCGGCTTTGTTCAATAACACCTCGGCCCAGCGCATGATGATATGGGCGTTATCATTCCTGCTTTCATCGTCATAAGGGAACCGCTCATCGTAGCACCATTTTATAGGCTGATAGCCGGTAAACGTTTGGTTAAAATTGGGCGGCGCTACCACAGGAACACCGTTTTCAGTTCTGCGGTAGTCACCCAGCCGGATGGTTTGCTTCAAACGCAGATCCCGATTTTCCACTTCATCCGCAAAGGGAGTTGTCTTGTAATTAGCATCATCCGTGAAAGCTGTTCCATCCAGCTTAAGATAAGTATTCACAAAATGGCGGGTCAAACTTGGGCGGTTTCCGTAAGTAGGACTTATAAAACGGCGGTTTGCCGAGCTAAATACCTGCAGGCTGGCGTTCAGCGCCACAGCAAGGATGGTTTCATCTGTATAAGGGTTTCTTGTTATAAACAGCTCCCTGTAGGAGCGGTCGTCTGTAGCTCCCTTGTGCAGGGAGAACCCGGTAATATTATTGGCCGCATTCACTACTTCCTGGTACCAGGTATTGGCCGTACCCTGCATGTTGTAGCTGGTATGGTATTTCCGTAATGATGCTTCATACAGGCATATACGCGTTTTGTATGCTCTTGCGGCGTTTTGCGTAATCCGTGTGCAGGAGGGATCTGAGGTAAGCGTAATGTTTTCGATAGCGTAATTCAGATCAGCCAGCACTTTATCCATTACTTCAAAACGGCTGGTGCGGGGCCCTTTCAGCGTAACGCTGTCGCTTACTTCTATTGTTTTATCAATCCATGGCACATCGCCAAAGCGTTTTACCTTATCAAAATAAAACAATGCCCGGAAAAATCGTGCAAGTCCAAGATAATGTTCTTTCCCTGCTATCGTGCTTTTTTCAGCATTTTCAATAAAATAGTTGATGTTACGCAGATCACTCCAGCTCCATCCCGAACTTGTTACCGGGCTCAGCGCTCCTACGGCCAGGAAATCATCCACCCCGTTACGGGCTACCAGGTCCGATACATCATCGCCCTGGAACACCCCTACATCGGTAGAAGGCAAAAGGTCATAAAAAGAATTGGTATATAATTCCATACCACTTGTTGATCCAAAGATCGCCTGGTTAGTGCCGGTATCAACAGGAATCTCTTTAAGATCGCAGGCTGCAAAAGACATGACTGCGGCTACTATTGACAGGTAATAATATAATGTCTTCATAATATATTAAGCTATAAGATTAGAAATTTACGGTTAACCCTAACGAAAGCACTTTGAGCATCGGATAGTTATAGCCGTCTCCGCTGGAGCCGCCGCTCAAATCACGGTCTGAGCCATAGATGTTGGTTACATCGGTGTCCCTTGTCCATTTATACATAGGAGACCATGTCCAGAGGTTTTCTGCGGAAAAATAAACTTTGATATCAGTGGCATGTATCTTAGAGATCAGGCGTTCAGGCAATGTATAGCCCACCTGGAGGTTCCGTAAACGGATATAAGAAGCATTTTGCAGGTAACGGTCATTAGGTAAATTCAATGAACGCCCGGTTCCCTGCGCGATATAGCCTACCAGCCTGGGCAGATATGCATCAAAATTTTGTAGCTCTTCCCTGAACATATTATCCTGCTGCCAGCGCGGATATGAATTATATGGCCGGTTGTACTGCCCCCAGAAACGCGCTTCGGGTGAGGGATAATAATCCTGCTTCATTACGCCCTGGAAGAAAGCCGACAGGAATATCCCGTTCCAGTCGCCATTAAGGCTGAATCCATAGGTATAGCGGGGCTCTTTGTTGCCGATAATGGTTTTATCGCCGGAATTGCCTACGCGGTTCAGTCCCTGGTAAATCTGGTCATCTCCATCTAAGTTTTTAAACTTGATGTCGCCTACATAGTTTTTCCGGGTGTTGGTGTTGGGAATATTTGCCTGTGAAGGAGATTTGGCAATTTCGTCTTCTGACCGGAATAGCCCCTCTACCTGGTAGCCCCATATCTCTCCTAACCGCTGCCCTACATAATAATCCGTAAGGTTCTTATCGGGGTTGTTATATTTTGTTATTACAGCCTGGTAGTCGGCCAGCATAAACCGCGCATCGTAATTAAACGGCTTATCACCGAGCATAAAATCATCCGACCATTTAATGGATATTTCCCACCCGGTAGTTCTCAGATCTGCATAGTTCCCTTTAGGAACGGCAGTGCCATAAATAGCCGGTACAGTAGGCCCTACGGTAAACATGTCCTTCGTCCAGCGCCGGTACAGGTCACCCACGAACTGGAGCCTGTTATCTAAGCTTGAAAAATCTAACCCAATATTGCCCGTAGTGGATGTTTCCCATGTTAAACCGGCAGGAATAACATTAGGCTGATTGGTCTTCAGCGGGCGAATTCCGTTGATGATACGGCCTGATTGACTTATACTGAAGTTTTCGGTAAAGGAATAAGGGTTAATGTTTCCGTTACCCAGGGACCCGTAAGAAGCGCGCAGTTTTACATTCGATAATACCTTCGGACTTACTTTCCAGAAAGATTCCTCGGAGAGACGCCAGCCCACAGATGCTGATGGGAAAAATGCCCATTGCTGATCAGACGGAAATTTAGAAGACCCGTCATAGCGCCCGTTTATTTCGAGCAGGTAACGATTCTTAAAATCATAATTTATCCTGAAAAAGCCACCGGCAATGGCCCATTTCTGGTAACCACCGCTTGTTATAATACTTTGCCCCAACGCCAGGTTAATGTCGTCTGCATCCTCATAAACAATACCATTCCGCCTTGCCGTAAGGTTTTTGTACAGTGATTGTTCATAATTATAACCTACCAGGAAGTTGAAATTGTGCGCATCGTTAAACGATTTTATATAATTGGCGTACACATTGGTAGCAATATATTCGGTTGTACGCCTGCGCTCTTCTATATCATTGGTATTGGTACCCGTATATCCAATCACTCCTTCATAACGGCTGTAAGGTACCTGCACCCGGTTTTGCTGTGAGCTGATATCGGTGCTCTGAAAAGTGAAATCGCTACGGAGTATCAGGCTTCTGTCAAAAAACTCAGCTTTAGCCGATGCTCTGTTCTTCAGGAAGCGCTGTACGTTATCAACACCATTCCTGCCAATGTAATAATCGCCTACGGTATATGCAGCCGGGAAGGATAATGTACCATCCGGATTTAAGAGCGGCGCCAGCGGATGGCCTTCATCAGCCATGTTTCTCCAGATACCGCTGCCTTCACCCACATTCAACGGCTGATGATAGGTCATCCGTGAATATTCGGTATTGTTTTCCACCTGCAGCCATTCGGTCAGGCGAATAGTTCCTTTTGCCCGCAGGTTATACATCTTGTATACATCCGAATTATAATTGAAAAGCCCATCCTGACCGTTATAGCGTCCGCTTATATAAAAGGTGGTCTTATCATTGCCGCCAGACAGCGTGAGGTTATGATCCTGTGCATAAAACCTTTCTTTATATAATTCCCTGTACCAATCCGTGCTATAATAATACTCGTATTGGCCGGTAGAAGGATTTACTTCAATCCTTGGCAAAGAAGGATCTTCCCACCGTCTTTTTATCTCGGCAAGATAGGCGGGTGAAAAGGGTAAAGTTTTGTTTATCGCAGTGGGTGTATTTCCGTTGTCGTTCCATCTCGACCATGCATCGCTGAACCCCTGCGCCCAGGGATAAGAATCGGTGATGTTATCGGGAACATCGGTGGGCGACTTAACTGAAATATTGGTTAAATAACTAATAGTAGTTCTGTTCCGGGATCCGGATTTAGTAGTGATCAGCACCACGCCAAAAGCGGCGCGTGCCCCGTAAATGGAAGCTGAAGACGCATCCTTTAAAACGGAGATGCTTTCAATATCATTCGGGTTCAGCATCCGCGGATCGCCTTCTACCCCGTCAATCAAAATCAGCGCGCTACCCCCCTGCCCGATGGAAGTGGTACCCCGGATATTAAAGCTTGGAGATTGGGTAGGCTTTCCGTCCAGCATATTGATATTCAGGTTCGGAGAGGCTCCTACCAGTGCCTGGGAAATATTACTTACGGGCCGGTTCCTGAATGCTTCCTGGGTTACCTGATCTACCGCACCTGTTAAATTCACTTTTTTCTGTGTGCCATATCCAACCACTACCACTTCTTCCATTTTAGCATCTACAGGCTTCAGCACAACATCAAACGAGCTGCGCCCGGCTATAGCCATTTCTTCTTTAATGTATCCCACGTATGTAAATTCCAGTATACTGTTTTCCGGTACAGAAAGGCGGAAGAAACCATTAATGTCTGTTTTGGTAGCTGCTCCGCCACCTTTAACCTGCACGGTTACTCCGGGCAGGTACTCGCCGGCGCTGTTCATAACACGCCCGCTCACATCGGCATTGGGCGCCTGGGCATTTTCATATGCCGGCAGAGGCAGGGGCCCGTCTTCATTATCGGAACCGGGAAATTTTAACCCATCCTTCCGGATCACGATCTTGTTGTTTGAAACAATATAATATAACATGTAGGGCTGCAGCAATTCGGAGAGGAATTCGCCCAGCGATGTTTTCTTTGCCGTGATATTAACCCGGTCGGCGGGATCAATGATATTGGTAGCATAAAAGAACTGAATATCATTTTGCCGGCCAATCCTTTCCAATGCATCAAACAAGGTTTCATTTTTGAGAGAAATGGAAATCTTTTTGTTGAGGATTTCCTGTCCCCTGGCATTTTTTGCCGACAATGACATGAGGGAACAGCATATAAAAGTTACGGCAAGGAGAGAGAGGCGCATAAGCTTGAGTATTACAGGTATAATCCTGCCTATACAATTTTTTTGCATA
>NZ_DAOMQT010000050.1:0-29159 GCF_035445465.1 Agriterribacter sp. | reverse complement strand
GCTCGATCTTTTTGAACATTTATAAAAATGTCAACCTATTTTAGGCACGCACAAGGATATAAGTACAGGGGGCACTCCCTGAAACCTGCAACAGCCTGCTTTTATTGTATTATTTTCTGCGTATAATCTTTACCCCACTTCAGTTCAGGTGCTTTGTTTTTGCTGAATATACCATATACCGCGGAGCCGCTGCCGGTGAGTGATGCATACAACGCGCCATTGGCGTAGAGTGTCTTTTTAACCTCCTCTATCTGTGGATATTCGCGGAATACCGGCGCTTCAAAATCATTTACCAATTCATGGCTCCATGTTTCCACGGGTTGCTGAATGATGCTTTTAAGGGGTTTGGAAGGTTGCGCAGGTTTAAGTTTGGAAAACGCCCACGCAGTCTGTATATGGATTCCCGGATGTACGATCAAAAAAGAATAAACGGAAAGATCGAGTGGGAGCGACTCTGTTTGTTCTCCACGGCCGGTTGCATAACAGGGTGCATTGATCATAAAAAAAGGGCAGTCGCTGCCTAACTTCAACGCATACGCAGTAAGTTGTTCTGCAGTGAGGTTGAGATTAAATTTTTTGTTCATCAACAGTAAAGTAAATGCCCCGTTAGCAGATCCGCCGCCCAGCCCGGCGCCAGTGGGGATTGTTTTATGCAGATGCATCTTAACCGGGGGAATTCCGGGAAAATCTTTTTTTAATATCTGATATGCTTTCAAACAGATGTTATCTGCTTCTTTTCCGGGTATGGAAAGGCCAGACTGTGTAAAATTTGGGGAGGTAGAAAGAGCATTATTATCAGGCAGCGATATCATTTCTACCGCATCGTGCCAGTTGATAGGATAAAAAACAGTTGCTATATTATGATAGCCGTCAGCTCTTTTTGAGGTAATGTTAAGCCCTATATTAATTTTGCAATTGGGGAAAAGAACCACGGGCTGGCAGTGTTTTAATAAGAATGTACTTAATATTACTTTTTCCTGTGATTGATCTCATCCCGGATGGCAATGGCCCTGAGGTAATCTTCCTGTTCGAGCACTTCACTCAGCAATTGGTTGAGCTCTTCCAGCGACATGGATTTAAGATCGTCTTTTGAACCTGTTTCCCGCACTAATTGTTGTTCTTCCTCCGGTTTTTTCTTTTTACCGGAATCTTCCATCAGTATACCCGCGCTTTCCAAAATATGTTCATAAGTATAAATGGGACATCCGAAGCGAACAGCGAGCGCGAGTGCATCGGAGGTCCTGGAATCTATTTCCACCGTATCGTGTTCATTGCTGCATAAAAGTTTCGAATAAAATATACCTTCCTGCAGATCGCTGATGATAATTTCATGAAGGTCTACATTAAATGCCATCATAAAGTTTTTCATCAGGTCGTGTGTAAGCGGCCTGCTGGGCTGCATCCGCTCTAAAGCTACCGCAATGGCCTGAGCTTCAAACCCCCCTATTACAATGGGCAGGCGCCTCAACCCGTTTGTTTCGCCTAGTACAACGGCATAAGAATGTGTCTGAGTAATACTGTGCGATAGTGCTACTATTTCCAATTCTATTTTCTTCATAATCTGTTGCGAATGTACAGGAATTTTGTAAAACGGGTAATGGCCGGGAGGCATAAAATAAAAAACCGCAGATGACCTGCGGTTTAGTGTAAAGGAACGTGTTTTCTCATGCTACGCCTTTCAGCTTTTTAACTTCTTCTATTAATTTGGGCACTATTTCAAATGCATCGCCAACAATTCCATAATCGGCGGCTTTAAAAAAGGGTGCTTCGGGGTCTTTATTAATAACAACAATTGTTTTGCTCCTGTTTACGCCGGCCAAATGCTGTATGGCGCCGGAAATACCAATGGCTATATATAAATTTGGCGCTATAGCCAAACCGGTTTGTCCTACATGCTCGTGATGCGGGCGCCAGTGCGTATCCGCCACCGGCCGGCTGCACGCGGTAGCAGCGCCTAACAGTTTAGCCAACTCTTCAACCATCCCCCAGTTTTCAGGACCTTTTAGCCCGCGACCCCCGCTTACCACAACTTCCGCCTCACTCAAAGGCACTTCACCTTTCACTTTATTGACTGATATTGACTTTACTTTGGTTGCATCTATCGTTGCATTAAATGAAATAATTGTTGCTTTCGCCTCTGCTGAAGCTGCTGCCGGAAATGCATTAGCATTTAGTGTAATAATCTTAATGTCGGTATTCAGTGCAACATGGGCAAACGCTTTTCCCGAAAAAACAGATTTTTTTACAACAAATCCGTTGGTGGTATCGGGCAGTGCTACCGCACCCGAAACCAGGGCAGCTTTCAGGCGGGCAGACAAACGGGGGGCTATTGCTTTGCCATCTGCATTATTTGCAAATACCACTATTTTGGCTCCTGTTGCCTGTACTGCCTGTGCAATAATGCCGGTAAATACCTGTGCATCCACATGGTCTAATTGCTGATCAGATACATGATGTATTTTCTGGATTCCGTATTGTCCCAATGCAGAAAGATCGTCTTTTACGGATCCCAGCACTATACCTTCGGCAACTGTACCTGCCTGTGCGGCAACTTGCGAACCATAGCTTAAGGCTTCTAAAGAAGCTTTTTTGATATGTCCTTCCGATTGATCTATAAATATGAGTACCGGCATATTTTAATTTGAGATTTTAAATTTAAGATTTGAGATCCGCCACGGCGTAGAGGTTTTAATTTGACAGGGAGGAGAAATGTTTAAATCACTTTAGCTTCCTCGTGGAGCAGTCTTACCAGCTCTCCCGGATTGTCTGCGGGAATTAACTTCACACCTTCTTTTGCAGGCGGTAATTCAAAATTAATAATACTGGTTAAACTGTCTGCAGCCACGGGTTCTGTTACTTTCAGGGGTTTGGTGCGGGCGGCCATGATGCCCCGCATATTGGGTATTCTTGCTTCAGCCATTCCTTTCTGGCAGCTTACTACCACAGGCGTGCTTACCTCAACTGTTTCTTCACCTCCTTCAATTTCACGGGTAATGGTGGCTGTATTGCCGTTTATTTCGAAACGGGTTGCCAGGGCAACATAGGGGAGGTTCAGTAATTCGGCTATCATTCCCCCTACAGAGGAGCCATTATAATCAATGGTTTCCTTACCGGTAAACACCAGGTCGTAGCTGCCTTGCTGTGCTATTTCGGCTATTTGAGCGGCTATATAAAAGCTATCCTGGCTATCGGCGTTCACGCGTATGGCTTCATCGCCGCCCAATGCCAGCGCTTTGCGGATAACCGGTTCTGCATCTGCGCCCGCCACGGTTACAAGATGAAGCGCAGCGGAAGGATCCTTTTCTTTAATTTCAATAGCTCTTACCAGGGCATACCATTCATCGTAAGGGTTGATGATCCATTGCACGCCTGCAGCGGCAAATTTCGTATTATTATCGGTGAAGGCAATTTTTGCCGTAGTGTCGGGTGATTTGCTGATACAAACTAGTATTTTCATTTGTTCATTTTTTGTTTCAGTTAACTAAGTATTCAATGAAAGAATACCTGCACTTGTAACGAACCAGGCAATGACTACGGGTTACATTTGCTTATAAAGTTGTTTATGCAACCATTTGTATCCTGCAAATATAATAAGGGGATTTATTATAGCCGAAAGAATTTTTGGGAGTTGCTTTGAAGGGTAAAAATCAGTTATTCTTTTCCCCCGGTTTCCTCTCAATCTTTAATGTATTTTACTTACTGCTATTGCTTAACTAATTTATGAGTAGTTTCCTCATTGTTTTGCAGTACTTTAATGATATATATACCTTGCTGAAGGTTGGTAATATTCAATTGTTGATTGCCATTTACATTGTTCCATTGGTTAAGCAATTGCCCTGCTGTATTATAAATGGACACGTTTCTAGCTTTTGATATCCCTCTTAGCATAATAAAATTATTAGCAGGATTGGGTACTATCGTTAACATTCCTGTTGCCTTTATTCTTATAGAGGCAATATTACTGTAGGTATACGTTCCATCTGCATCCACCTGTTTAATACGGTAAAAATTTGAGCCAGCTACAGGAGTGCGGTCTGTTGTGTTATAAGAATGCCTGCCCGGGCTGTTATAGGAAGCCTGCGTTCCAATTTTAGTGAAGTTGTTTCCGTCTGTACTTTTTTCAATTTCAAAATGGGAGGTATTCTGCTCATTTTCTGTTTCCCATTGCAGGCAGGCATTGCCGGAGCAATCTACGGCGGTAAAACCCAGCCATTGAAGTGGCAATATGATGTTACTGCTCACATCAATGGAATTACTGTAAAGGGTTAATTTATCAGCCTTGTCGTTCGTAACTTCAACCCAATATTTTCCGCCTTCCCAAACAGGTAAAGCGGAATCTCCTTTAAGCGTTTCTACTAAAACACTGTCTTTATAGAAATAGTAAGTATTATTTGCAAGCGTTCCGCCGGCAGTTACCGAAAGTTCTGAATTAGTGTGGTTAAGTGTTAGAGTTTTCTGGTCTTGATAAGTATAATTTGCAAATAAAGAGGTATTATCTTTCTGCCCTACACATTCCATGCCGTCAAACGTAAATTGATTATTGGTTAGCTGCAAAAATTCCAAATCAGATAAACTGCACAATCCGTCTGGGATACTGCCCGAAAGCTGATTGTTCATTAGGTTTAAACGTACAAGCCTGTTCAGCTTGTTGAATGAAGAGGGTATAGAGCCGGTAAGCTGATTGCTGTCGAGTTCGAGCGATTGCAATCCGGGCATATTACCCAAAGAGGAAGGGATTTCCCCTGTTAATGCATTGTTGCTGAGGTTAACATGGACTAAGGAACTATTAACACTTAGATCGGAAGGAATACTTCCTGTAAGCTGATTGGAGCTTAAATCGAACAAATGGCAAACAACAGGGGCTAAACCCGCGGGTATTTCACCGGTTAACTGGTTATTATTTAATCTGAGCTCTGTGAGGTTACGAATTCTGGCTAATCTGTCAGGGATAGTCCCACTTAGCTGGTTATAACTAAAATTCAATATTTTGACTTGGATATCACCAAGTCCGCCCGAAATGCTCCCGGTTAATTGATTGTGATCTAACATCAATTCAGAAAGGCGGGTAAGTCTGCGCAAAGATTCCGGTATGGGTCCGGTTAATTTATTGTGATTTAGATGGACTTCGCTGAGGTTAGTAGCGTTGCCCAGTTCATTAGGGATATTACCTTCAATTCTATTATTACTTAAATAAAGGTAATACAGGTTAGGAATATTGCCCAGGCTGACCGGAATATTACCACCTATATTATTATTACTTAAAAAGATGCCGGTAATTGCGGTAAGATTACCTAAAGACGGAGGGAGCATTCCGTCCAGTTGATTATTAATCAGGCTTAGTTGGGTAACTCTTGTACCCGTTACGCTAACGCCAAACCATTCACTCACCCTGCTTTTGAGCCAGTTCGTATTTTTTTTCCATCCAATACCATTGGTGCTGTTATAAAAATCTACCAAGGCCAAACTGTCTCCGGTATTTACCTGGGACTTAATGGAAAAATGCAGGAATAGAAGCAGGAAAATAAAAGCAGACCTTTTTCTCACAGTGATTTAGGATTAGGCTTGGCAATGAATTTTATTAGCAGCTATCCATGCAAAAAGCGTGCAAAATTTTTACAAAATGCAAATTCATAATTTATTTTACCATAAAGCCTCATCTGTTTGAGAAGAATTTTGAATATGCATCGTTCAATATATTATTAATCAGTTTGATATAAGTGTATAATTTTGTTTATTTCTGATAAGGCTTCATTATGAATAAAAATACCAGAAAGCCTGATAAATTTGGAAAATGAATGCTGTAAAATTCTGTTTGCACAACTAAAATCAGGAAGGACTGCAATAAGCAGACTCAGTATCTTTGATGCACAACAAGTTATATGAGCCGGATAGAAAAATTACTGGATTATCTAAAAGATTCTCCCCATGATAGTTTTTTGCAGCATGCACTTGCATTAGAATATGTTAAGGAAGGGCAGCAGCGCGAAGCCAGAAAACTTTTTGAAGAAATCCTGGAAAGAGACCCAACTTATTTTGGTTCTTATTACCAGCTTGCCCAATTATTGGAACACTCCGGGGAAACAAATGCGGCTTTGCGCTGCTATCAAAGGGGAATGGATGCTGCAAATGCTGCGAATAATTCAAAAACATACCATGAGTTGAAGGCAGCATGGGAGGAATTAAGTAATGAATAATACCTTCGTTCAACAATTGATTTTTATCAACACGATATGAATGACCTGCCTCAATTATTCAGAGAGAACATTCGGAATGCAAACTTGCTTCAACCTGATGGTTTATTGTTACTTGCCCTAAGTGGAGGAATAGACTCTGTGGTTTTATGTGAGCTCTGCCGCTTAACCGGGTTTCAGTTTGCTATCGCTCACTGTAATTTTCAGTTAAGAGGGGAGGAGAGTGAAAGAGATGAGTATTTTGTTAAATCCCTGTCCGGGCATTATCAAGCTGAAGTTTTTGTAAAACGTTTTGAAACAGAAGATTATGCATTAGAAAATAAAATCTCTATACAGGTTGCAGCCAGAATATTAAGATACAAATGGTTTGATGAGCTTGCTGCTGCGCTGGAGACTGAAAGAGATAAACCGGTATATATTCTGACTGCGCATCATGCTGATGATAATATTGAGACAGTACTGATGAATTTTTTTAAGGGAACGGGAATAGCCGGTATAAGAGGAATGCTGCCCGCAACAGGCAGGTTGGTGAGGCCACTGTTATTCGCCCGTAAAAAAGTTCTGATAGATTTTGCCAGGGAAAAGGGGCTGTCTTATGTTGAAGACTCGAGTAATGCATCCGATAAATATTCCCGGAATTATGTGCGTCACCATATCCTCCCAGTAATAGAAGAAAAATACCCTGGTGCTGAAGATAATATATTGGCTAATCTGGAACGTTTCCGGGAGGTTGAGATGTTATACATGCAGTCTATAGCAGTGCACAGGAAGAAGTTAATGGAGCAACGCGGTGGCGAAGTATATATCGCTGTGCAAAAATTGCAAAAAACAACACCACTGAAAACAGTTGTTTTTGAAATTATAAAGGAATATGGTTTTACCGCAAAACAGGCCGAAGAGGTGATTGCACTTCTGCAATCAGATTCCGGTAGATTTGTTTTGTCTGCCACACATCGGATGTTAAGGAACAGGAATTGGCTGATTATTTCTCCTTTACCGCAAAATACTTCATCTGTAATAGTGATTAACGAAGGAGAAAAGGAACGGAGGTTTGAGAGGGGAAAGTTGACCTTGACGTTAAGGGAGATTAAGAAAGGTAGTGAAGAAATACCAGAAATCCAATCGGTTGCCTACCTTGATAGTATGGAAATACGATTTCCGCTATTGTTGAGGAAATGGAAACCGGGAGACTATTTCTATCCACTGGGAATGAGAAAGAAAAAAAAGTTATCCCGTTTTTTTATTGACAGGAAACTGTCACTGTCTGAAAAGGAAAATACCTGGGTGATAGAGATGGATAAAAAGATTTTGTGGGTAGTCAACCATCGAATTGATGACCGTTTTAAA
Source organism: Agriterribacter sp. (assembly GCF_035445465.1). NCBI lineage: Bacteria > Pseudomonadati > Bacteroidota > Chitinophagia > Chitinophagales > Chitinophagaceae > Agriterribacter > Agriterribacter sp. The sequence goes on along the minus strand of NZ_DAOMQT010000050.1, from coordinate 21,621 downwards.
ATTACATCCGGAACGCAGCAGATTTTGCAATTGGAAATAAGTATATACAGATAGGTACTATCCTGACTGCAGGAATAAAAATAGAGATTTAACAACAGACCAGTCCATATGGGTTTGTGGCATAAACAATTTTTTTTGTGTAGTGGGTTAGTGATTGGATGGCAATTTGATCGATTTTTTAAAAACTACCCATAGTTTCTTCGAAATTATCCTGTAGCTGCTTATTCAAAATAAATTCACCGATTTTTTCGCTCAGCTTATGTCCGGAATCTTTGTAAAGGTGGTTACCATCGGTAAATTCGTATATGGTAGAATCATTAATGAAGTTTAAGTAGTCAACACTGTTTTTTCTTGCAATATCATTCATCAGAGAATCGAATTGTGGGCATACCTTATTTTCTATATCCTTAATTTTTTCATGAACTGGGATACGGACCAGGAAGACTTCTCCATGCTTACGGAAAAATTCGATTATTTTATTGAGGTAATAAATTCTATCAGAAGACAGGTGAAAATCGGGAGCGGACGGATATTCGTTCTCCAAATCTTTAATTTTTTTTCTAATTCTTTTTTGTACTTCAGTTGAATCCATGCCAACACTAACTTCAAGCCATCCATCATTGTGTAAATAAAGGCTTTCTTTACCTTCCAGGTTCAGGATTCGCAATAATTTGGTCATCCAAATCATTAATAATGGGCTGGAGTAGGAATATAACAGGTAATCAAAATTAGGATGACAGTCTACACATTTTATTTTTCCTAATGAAAGATTATCTTCAGGAAAGATGATCTTATTGTTTTCTTTTTCTTCTTTTAAATAGAGAGTCCAGGGATCTACAGTAACGATAAATATTCCATTCTTTGCGTTTTCATTGAGTTTATTTTTTATTGACTCATAATAAGTAGGGCCATAGGGCGATTGATTGATCGTGAAGGCATAATTAAACATAGTGGTGTGATAGCCACCTTTATTTAATATACTGTCAATTGCTGAAGGTAGTATACCCTGTGCCGCTCTTGATGAACCTACAATCATATTGTTTTGCTTTGGGGTGGTAAAGCGTATATAGTATGGATCGGTTCTCCCATCGGCTATAAATAATGATGACGCGAGCAAAAGAAAAGGAAGGAGTAAAAAAAGCGTACCTCTTTTTATAAATTTTTTTTTCATTATAACTAAAATTGAAAATAAATGAATTCTTGATTTTTTCCATAAGAGAGTAAGATGGAAAACGCTACAGCATAATAAAACGCCCAGCGTACTAGTCTGTGTTGTCTTTGACCTATTTTTTCGATGGCATATTTATTTGATCTGCCTATCCATTCTATTACTAAAAACACCACGATCAGCATAATGCAAATAATTGATTTGAATAATTCCGGATGGGTTAGAAATGGAATGGAAAATAAATCATATGAAAAAATGCCAGATATATAGCTTAATGCATGATGCAAATCGTTAGCTCTGAAAAATATCCATGCAAAAGTGGTTAAAGCAAAAGTGACAAAGAGTTGTACGGCTTCCTTAATGGAAGGAAATAATTTGCCGGATGCAACAATATCAAGATGATTCCTGTTGGTTTTGAGGATAATGGAGGGCATGATATATATTGCATTTAGCAGGCCCCACACGATAAAAGTCCAGTTTGCACCATGCCAAAATCCGCTTACCAGAAAGATAATAAGTGTATTCCGTATTTTTTTATACATTCCTCCCCGGCTGCCACCAAGAGGAATATACAAATAATCCCTGAACCATGTTGATAGCGATATATGCCATCGTCGCCAGAATTCTGCAATATCCCTTGAAAAATATGGATATGAGAAATTTTTCAACAATTCAAAACCCAGCAACCGCGCAGTACCTAATGCAATATCAGTATAGCCGGAAAAATCTCCGTAAATCTGAAAAGCGAAAAGCACTGCCCCCAGGATCAGTGTACTACCTGAGTAACTTTCTGAATTGTTAAAAATAAGATTGACATATACAGCGCATGTGTCTGCGATAACTATTTTTTTAAATAATCCCCATAATATTTGTCTTAATCCATCTACCGCTTTCGTATAGTCAAATGTTCTAATTTTTTCCACTTGCGGCAGAAGATGGGTTGCTCTTTCTATAGGACCTGCAACGAGAAGCGGAAAAAAACTTACAAATAACGCATACTCAACCCAGTTGGTTGTTGGCCTGATTTTTTTGTTATAAATATCAAACACATAGGAAAGCCCGTGAAAAGTATAAAAGGAAATACCAACAGGAAGAATAATATTGAGAGTAGTTAAATGAGCCTTTAACCCTATCGCGCTCATCAGTTCGGCAAACGATTCAATAAAAAAATTATAATATTTAAAAAAGCCGAGAAATCCTAAATTCACAAAGACACTTATAAATAACCATATTTTTTTTTTATCTGAGGATGTTGCGTTAGATATCCTTAATCCGGTAAAATAATCCAGGAATGTAGAAAAGGCTAAAAGAAAGAGAAAGCGCCAATCCCAAAAGCTATAGAATAAGTAGCTTACTAAAAGCAGAAATATATTTTGAAGCGTCAGCGATTTGTTTAGCAGGAACCAGTAAACAATAAATACCAAGGGTAGAAAGATCGCGTACTCAAAAGAATTAAAAAGCATACTTTTAGTTAAAGAGTGACGAAATAATAGCGTTAAAATAAAATTATGTAAAAAAAGATAATATAATTAACCGGTATTAGGTTCATGTAGCTTTTCATTTCCCTAACTGTTATTCGAAACTTGAAGTTAGAAGCTACGGTAGGTGGTAATAGCGGAAGAAGAGGCAACCGGTTCAAATCAGAAGCTGACAAAATATGACTGCACTGCTTCCAGGAAACGTGATAACAAATTCCTTCCAGCAAAAAGCGGCCCGGTTATCATTGGAAAGGCGATGCCGTACACTGCTCCCCATATATGCGCGGAATGATTAATATTACCTCCACCTTTTTTATCTAAGTACGACGATAGTACAAGATATAAAAATCCGAAAATAAATCCTGGTATCATAAACTCTCTTGGCAAAAAAACAAGCCCTATTCCCTGCAACGGGTTAAGAAAGATAAACGCGAATATCACTGCTGAAACAGCGCCGGAAGCGCCGAGACTCCTGTAATGGTAATTATTTTTATTTTTAAAGTAAGTGGGCAGTAAACAAACTACAAGGGCCGAAATATACATGAGCAGATAATACCATCTTCCCGCAGGTCCAAACACTGTCATGAAAAGTATTTCCACATATTCGCCAAATATCCAGAAAGAATACATATTAAAAGCAAGATGAGCAAAATTGGCATGGATGAAGCCACAGGTAAAAAACCGGTAATATTGCTGTCTTTCCGAGATGGCAGGCGGATAAAAAATCAGATCATCCAACAGTTTTTTGTTCCTGAATGCCATTATGGAAATACCGCAGGTAACAATAAGTATAATGAATGTTATGGACATGTTTGCTTTTTACCGAAGGTAAAGGAATCAGGATCAAGCATAGTTATCTTTGGTTAAAATAAGCTTATGCGTGATGATATTTTTCGTTTTTGATGATGGTGCAGGCCCGGTAAATTTGTTCAGCCAGAATCAGCCGTACCAGTTGATGCGGAAAGGTGAGTAGAGATAAAGACCATACAAAGTTGGCCCGGGTGAGCACCGATTCATCCAACCCGTATGCTCCTCCAATTAGAAACGCCAATTGCTTAACGCTTTCATTAGCCCTTGTCTGTATCCACGAAGCCAGTTGAGTTGAGCTGAGCATACTGCCTTTTTCATCCAAAGCTACCAGGTAATCCTCTTTTTTTATGCTTTGCAATATCAAAGCTGCCTCTTTCAATTTCAGCTCTTTTTCAGGCAAGCCCAGCTTGTTTTTGGGAGCTGGAATGATCTTCCATTCCACCGGATAATAATGACTGATTCGTTTGGAGAAATCTTCTATACCCAATTTAAGCATGCCATCATTTTCTTTTCCTATGCTGTACAAGATGATTTTCATTCACTCAAAAGCGCGAATTTAATAATTATGCTTTACGGATTAATGTCATTGCGGAATATGGATTGGATAGCTATTCTTTTGTGAAGCCGTTTGAGGAATATAAATCATCAATAATGTTAAGGTATTTTTTAGTCAAAACATCGTAAGTAAGATTATTAAGCAAATACGCTTTCCCTTTTTCACCCATTTGCTTCAATTCTGTTTTGTTCATCTTACTGAATCTTAATATTTCTTCAGCCATGAGTTCCGGATGATCAGCCTGTATAAATGTGCCGCAGCCTGCTTCATTAATAACACTGTAATATCCGTCCAAAGCAACCAGAATAGGTTTGGAACTTTGCATATAGTCAATCCATTTATTGGGTGAAACGCCATACCTGTAAATAGAATTGCCACCTAACCAGGGATTTACGAGCAGGTCGGCATGCTTCAAAAATGTTCCGACCATTTCTTTATTTGTTTTATCAAAGAAATATACTTTATTGAGATTATCTTCTTTTGCCTCTGCCATTAATTGCTCTTTGAGTGGACCACCTCCAAGAATGGCAAAAGCAATGGGCTTGTCTTTCAGGATTCTGGCAGCATCAATAATCTGGTCCACGCAATTTACCAGTCCTATTGTTCCGGCATATCCTACAATGAAATTATTGTTGCGTATTTGAGAAAAGAATGGTTCATAGGGATCTTTCGCATTGATAGCCACATCAGTATCCGGATCATAGCCCATCGGAACACAGTGTACTTTGTCAGCGTCAGACGGCGATATCTGTTTCACATGCTCTTTTAAATTAGGCATTGAACCTATTATGGTATTGGCATTCCTGTAACCCTTCTTTTCAATGTAAGACAATAATTGAATAAAAATATTTTTTCGATTCCATTTTTTTACTTCTACAATAGTTAGCGGCCAAATATCCCGGACTTCAACAACGAGTTTACATTTGAATTTCCTTTTGAGTACTATACCCGAAAGGAAAGTCAGGATGGACAGGGAAGAAACTATAACTACATCCGGTTTTTCTTTTGCTTTAAAAAAACTCCAGTACAGCAACCTGATTTCGAAAATGAACCAGCTCAGGATTCGTTTTATGCTAAAGCCATATTTTATATCAGCGCCATTTAACATAACCCCTTGAACCCCTTCACACTTGTAATAATATTGGTTCTTTAATCCTATGTCGGGTGACTGGCCGTAGTTAGACGATTTAGCAGCGCGCGAACTGACGAGGGTAACTTTTCTTCCCTTTTTAGCCATGTATTTTGCGAAGAAAAATTGCCTGGTGGGAGCACCGAACAACGGCGCGTTTGCATATTTAGAAATATACCAGATGGTATGCGGTTTCGAGAAACTACTTTTATTCATATTGCTAATTGCAGGTTGTTATTTTAACTGATAGATACGTTCGATAATATCTACAACCTTTAGCCCTTCCAGGGCATTTGTTGTTATTGCTGCTCTTCCGTTTAAAACTTCCACTACATTATCAATAATGTAATGATGGTTTGCTGCCGAACCTTTATAGGCTCCATAATCATTTCCGGGATTGGTTGGAGCTAAAACAGGCATATTGTAATCCTTAACATGGCAAACCTCCACTTTATCCATGTATTGACCACCAATTTTAACCGATCCGTTTTCGGCTATAATGGTCATAGAACTTTCCATGTTTTGATTCCATACGGCGGTTGAGTAATTAATGGCACCCATCCCGCCATTGACGAAATCAAAGCTTACAAAACCACTATCTTCAAAATCGGTTGAATGCGAATGATTGTGATCCGCAAACTTGGCCTGAATATTTCTAATATCTCCAAATAGCCAATACATGATGTCAATGAAATGAGAAAACTGAGTGAATAATGTTCCTCCATCTAAGTCTTTTTTCCCATGCCAGCTTTCGGGTTTATAATAACGATCATCACGATTCCAGTAGCAGTTTAATTGCACCATGAATATTCTTCCTAATATGCCTGTTTCGATAAGATTTTTAATCCATTCGGAAGGGGGAGAGTATCTGTTCTGCATAACCGCAAATACCAGACGCTGAACCTGCAAAGCTTTGAATATGATGTTTTCGGCGTCCTGTTTTGTAAGCGCCATTGGTTTTTCAATCACTATGTGTTTTTTTGCCGACAGGCAGGTCATGGCCTGCTCGGCATGAAAACCGTTAGGGCTGGCAATATTAATAACGTCAGCATCAATTTTTGAATCCAGGAATTCATCCAGCGACCTGAAAAAAGGAACATTATAGGAATTCATTCCTAATGAACTTTTTTCTTTAATATCCACTAACGCTACCAATTCGCATTCTTTATTTCGAACAATCATTTCAGCATGCCTTTTTCCAATATGGCCACAACCGATAACAGCAAATTTAATTTTCATATTTTCAGACGTTATTTTGAAATTTTTTTTACAATATTATTTTCCAACTGATATTGTTGTCTTGTTTCGGGGCAAATGGCTATATTCCTTACATCAAAATGCAGGCGATGACCATATTCACTTACCCAGCCAATCTGCTTAGCAGGGTTACCAACTACCAATGCATAATCGGGTATTGTTTTCGTAACTACTGCACCCGCACCTACCATGGCATATGCACCAATATCATGTCCACAAATTATAGTGGCATTAGCTCCTATTGATGCTCCCTTACCCACATGGGTGTTTAAGTATTGTCCTCTTCTATTCACTGCACTGCGGGGATTTATAACATTTGTAAATACCATAGAAGGACCTAAAAATACATCATCATCGCAGATGACACCTTCATAAACTGACACATTGTTTTGAATTTTTACATTACTTCCCAGGATAACACCTGGAGAAATGACAACGTTTTGTCCTATGTTGCATTTGTCCCCTATTCTGCAATTGGGCATAATATGAGAAAAATGCCATATCTTAACGTCTTCGCCAATTTCTGCTCCCTCATCAATAATCGCAGAGGAATGTGCATAGAATTTTTTTTTCATAAATATCAACAACAAATGATTGACAGGAATCTGACCGGGGTAAATATCACGAAATGCTAAGAGAATGAAAAATAACATCGGTTTGGGACAGGATGTAGTTTTCAACGTTTTAAACCGACCATTCTCGCCCGGCAATAGAACGATTTTTTGATAATTATAGTATAAGTTTTTGTAGTTTGTTAGCCAGGAGGCGAAGTTGAAGAGAGATGGTGACCAGTGCAGGAACTTATGTTTTCGTATGAGCAATAATACAGTTGCATGCTGGCATTTGATCCTTTCCGCAACAATTAATCTGGTCTATTCCAAATAGACAAATACTTTCCAAAAAATTCCTGTACTAAGCAATGAGTATCTACAATAGCCATAAGTTGTACAATAATTCTTATTGATTTTGTAAATGATCAATGAGAGCGAGGTTGGCGTAATATTCCATTTCCTGGGTATAACTTTGCAATAGATCCTGGCGGCGGAGCGCAAAATCCAGGTAGATGTTCAGGGTTTGTTGGTCAAACATCCCCAATAAGACCCAGCCCTCGCACTGGGAGTTTCCCCATCCGGGTCTGCTTATAGAAGCTGTTCCATCAACATTGTCACTGAAAGTTACCGTACTTTCCTGGAACATGACCTCTTTAACGGTATTACAAAAATCCCGGATATTTTCGGCAGTCCAGTTGGGGTTATTGTATCTTTTAGCTGCGGCAACATATGCGATAACATGATTACCATGAGAAACATCCTGAATAGTAGATGGAGATGCTGCTCGAGCCTGAGTGCCCTGTACATCATCCCAGGTAGAATTCCAGGTATAAGCATCAGGAAAGTTAGGGTTGTATTTGAGGTTTCTTTTTAAAAGCAGGTCAAACATATTCACTACATCCTGACATTGGGTTTTAATTACCGGCTTATCTGTAAGTTCTTTAAGAAAAAGTGCGATATGAGCCCAATGAGAAGCCATGTGGGTCCTTGATCCCAGGAGGGTTGCATAAGGAACCGCATTACTTATCATGCTCCTGCTGATCCATTTTTCCCATATATTTTTCTCAATGAACTGAAGGGTGGTATTAAACCAGTCCCTGTTCTTGTCTGAACGGTTAATCCATCCATTTTTTTTGATTTCATATAAAAACTGGACAATATAGCGAAACAAATAGCCTTCATACAGCTCTGTTTCGCTGTAATAAACGGAGCCTGTGCCAAGAGTCTTGCATATCCAACCAAGATAGTCATCCCTTAATTTATATGTATTCCCTGGAATTGATTTTGATACGGCAGCAGTAGATAATACGTTATTAATAATTCTTATTTCATCGTTCAAGTATTCTTCATTTTGCGTGGCTATATAGATGTTCATCAAAGGCGACACAATATTGTTTAAACGCATGAAATCATATTGGTTTCCTGAAGTACTTAATTGCAGGTAGTATTCCCTGAAAGTAGTTTCAGCCCTGCACAAACTGGTATATTTCTGATCAAAATAATTTATCCATTTTTTTTGAGATTGGACATTTGAATAAGTGCACAAAGCTAATATTACTATGAGCAATGGTTTCATAAGTATTTGAATGATGTGAAAAACTTATCGGGTTCAGGTATATGAATAGTCACATGTTCCAATGTATAAATGGATTTTATTCTCTTACACAACAATCGGGCCGGGAATGCCATTATGAATTCTATTAAAGTAATGCATAATATTGAAATAAATAAAACTTCTCAAAGTAGTGATTACTGATGTTCGTAAATAGCTAAGTATTCTTTGGCAATCAACCGCCAATCGTGGTTTTGTTTTATTAATGGAATATTAAATTCATAGCTATCGAAATTTTCATAGAGCAGTCTTAATTTTTCTTTTATTTCTTCGGCATCTCCAACAGTTACTGCTTCTCCGATTTTTTCATCATAAAAGCCATCAATGCCTTCATTTTTTTGATACAGAATGGGCATACCCTGTAACAAAGCTTCTACATACACCAGTCCAAAGGTCTCATATTTGGAAGGCATGGCAAAAACATCACAATTTCTGAAGCATTTCAGCAATTCGTCTTTATCAAAAATCTGTCCATAGTACTTAAATACATCAGGATATTGTTCCACATTGGTTATTACCTCTTTTAATTTCCTGCCTCCTCCTCCAACAATATGTAATTTGATGCTTTTGTTATTTTCCTGGTTCAGGAGTCTGACAGCGTGCTGCAGTGCTACTATATTTTTACTTTTCGTGAATTTTCCAATAAATAAAACATTGAAAATTTTGTCAGTACGGGTTTTGGGCGAGCTTATTGTATTTGCTATCCAATAAGGATCTACTCCATTGGGTATGGTCTTTATTTTTTTCTCCAAATCGCTTTTTATACTTTGAAGAGAATTTTGGGACAGAATTCTCTTCTTATACGAAGCTGCTATCAGAATTACTCTTATAGCCCGGTTAAGTATTTTTCTTCCAAAAGGTCTTAAATAAAACAGCCTTTTCTGAAAGAGATTCAAGTCTGTATTTCTGATCGCTGTTATATAAGGAATATTGTATTTTCTTGATAAAAAGTAAGCCACACCTCCATCGCTATACCAGGTATGGGCATGAATAAAATTAACCTGGCTGAGGTCTATTTTTCGCTCTATATCCCTCAGGATTTTTTTAATCTTTAAGGGATAAATTATTCTGTCCGTGGTTTTATTGAGTATATGAGAATAAATGATTTGAGAAGATGCATTTTTAAACCCAATTTTATTTTTATCAATCAAAGAAGCATTCCTTACAGGGCAATAAACGATTTGAGTCAGTCCTTCTTGGTCTAAAGCGGCAACGAGATTTTTGTATACCGCGGAGCCTGCGTAATCGTTAGCTAAATGTAATATCTTTAAGCTATTCATTTGTTCCGTTCAATTTTATACAGGTTGGCTTTAAACTGCAATTCCTGATTGTATTTTTTTAGCATGCCGGTCTTCTCAAATTTCTGAAAAATTGCTTTTATCTCTTCATTGCAGGCTGCCAGTTTCACCCAACCATCGGCCACAAAATTTCCCCGGCCTGTCCGCTCCGTACTGGCAGAGCCATCTACATTATCCCGAAACCTGTTGCTTTGAGCATCGTAGATAATTTCTTTTAACGTAAAAGATAACCTTTTAATATCATCAATGGTCCAATCTTTATTCCCCAGTGTATATGCTGCAATAATATAGGAAACAACATGATTTCCATGAGAAACATCCTGAATGAGGCTTTCTGATGATCTGCCTGCAAAAGTGCCTTCCACGTTATCGTAGGTCGAATTCCAGATATATCCGCCCTGCCGGACTTTCAGATTTCTTTTCAAAAGGGTATCATATTGCTGTATCAGAAATGCAGTTTGCGATTTAATCTCCGTGTTAGCTGTAAGCGCATTCAGATACAATGCTAATCCTGCCCAGTGAGAACCCATGTGGGTTCTGCTTCTAAGGAAATACCGGTAGTGGTTCTTAAAAGATGAAAAACTCCTTTCGTACCATTTGGTCCAGATATGCTTTTCAATAAACGCCAAAGTATTAGTCCACCAAACCTTATTATTATCTGTTTTTTCTATCCAGGCTGAATTCCTGATGAGATATAAAAACTGCATGATATAAAAAAAGGAATAGCTTTCATATAATGGTACTTCTTTATGATAAGTGTCGTTGTTGGCTAACGAAATCCAGGATTTGAATTCATCTCTGAATATAAGATTTTCCTGAATGTCTGAAGAGATTTGGGACGTTTGAATCAGATTGTTTATCAGAACTACCTGCTGATTAATCCAGTATCTTTCACCGGTAGCCTGTGTTATGGCATTAATAGCGTCAATGGTCTTTCTCAAAGCCATAAAATCAAAGGCATTGCCACTCCTGCTTTTATCCCATGCCATTTGCTCCTCAGTGATACCGTTTTTATTTGGACGGTTATACATGGCATAAATCGGGTTGCTTTTATCAATAACGCTTTCATTTTGTGAAAGGCACGAAACAGTCATAAAGAAAAACAGGCCTGTGATCAGGATTGTCTTTAACCTAAAACTTGTCCGTTCGCTGAGCCACATAAAATACAATTCGTCTCCCTGTTGTTTTATTTTTTTATAGGAGCTTTTCAGGGTATGAAGGTCCGTAAATCAGTTATCATTAATTTTCCTTTGCTGTTTTTGTCAGCAATGAACTTATTTTTTGTGCTCTGTTTTTCAGGGATTGTTCTCCTATTTTTAGTTTTAAATTTTTTTCCATAGATATGCGGGCTGCTGGTTGGTTTTTCAATTTTTGGATAGCTTCGGCTATCTCATGTATACTTAATGGATTGACTAATATGCCTGTTGTTTTATCAATTTGTGTCTCTACGCTGGTTCCCAGGGAACTGATAACAGGAATGCAACAGGCTTTTGCTTCCTCAATGGCATTGCAGTGTCCCTCACTGAGGGTAGGGAGTACAAAAATGTCGAAGGCATTATAAATTTCCGGCAATTGATAATTGGGTACAGGGGGAATGCTTTTTGTAAAATCATTAGGAGTTAAACCTCCTTTTCCGCCCACGCAAACCAACTGGATGTCCTTATCGTTTAATTGTTTTATAGCTTCAATAATCCGGTTAGGTCCTTTACGATGAATAAAATTCCCTACAAAACCCACAACAAATTTTTGACTTGAAATACCTAATTTTTCTTTGCAAGTCTCTTTGTGTAAAGGTTTAAATAAATCATAATCCACAGCATTGGGGATTAGAGTCATAATATTTTCACTGAAACCTAAATCAACCAGGCCTTTTTTATTGGTTTCTGATACGCAGATAATATGACTTGTATTTTCTGCTAAACATTGCAGCTCCTTTTTCCGTTCACTATGAGCAACAGCATATCCGGATTCGCCTGAAGCAATCACAAAAGGAATGGAATGTTTTTGAACATAAGAAAGACCAGGCAGGGCATTAGATAAAAAATGGGCATATATTATATCGGGCTTAACCGGCAAACGGATCAGGCATCTGTGCACGGCCTTAGCCATGAGATACCGGCTCCATGCGCCGGTATCTAAACCCAGAATCTTCCTGTTGCTAAAAGAAAAATACAGGGGTCTGTACACTTTACATCTTTCCTTGCCATACCCTCCTATAAATTTTGATTTCAACAAATGGTGCATTCTGAAAGGTGCGATTACTGAAATTTGATGATAATGGCTTAATTCCTGAATCAGGTTATAAACAAATACGCCTTTGTTTGGAATCCTGTCAGAAGGATAATTATCCGAAAGAATTACCAGTTCCATTTAGTTTTGTTTTTTCTGGTTTTTGATGCAAGATATGAAAGATATGTCTGTATTTGCGTGCCAACATACTTCTGTCTACACATTATCTTCATGAGTAGCTAATAAATAAGGAAGAATCAAAAACTGCATGTAGGCAAAAGTGCTCAAATACCAACGGGAAGTAAGAGAGGTAATACAAGCTATGCTTACTACCAGGATCAAAATTACCTTTTTATCTCTCGACCAGTTTTTGTTGAAAACCTGTTTAAAAAGTAATCTGAATAAAGCAAAATAAATCATGAAACCTAATAACCCGAAACTTACCAGCATATCCACCCAGTCGTTATGCGATACATGAACGGAATGCAAGCGGGAGGCATTATAACCAAAACCAAACAAATAGCGGATCAGGTTATCTGCATCGTACCATACTTTTAATAAGGTTTCAACCAGCATATCTCTTCCTGACGACTCTCCCTGTAACATTCCTTGCATCCGTTCTATCAAAAACTGGTTTTGTGTATACAAATTGTATCCGAAATAGCTCACACCAAAGAGTAAAACAGCGGAGAAAATATATCTTTTAATTTTTGATTTGCTTTCAGAAGTATATATATATTCAAATACAAATAGTGCCAGCGCTACAATGCCACACAAAATAGCGGCCCTCTTAGCACTTTGAATCATAAAAAACCAAATAATCATTAAAAATAATAATGAAAACAACTTTTTTTTGAAGAAAAACACAAAAGGCAACAATCCGATAAACATATATATGGTATTGTCAACTACATCTTCGTTCATTTCTTCCAATCGAAGTTCATGTATAGAGCGAATAAACTTCACCACTAAAACTGGCAGCAGAAATAAAAAAAATGCAATCAGATGGTTGCGGGTTAAAATCCCTTTCTCTGAAAAATAATAAAAAGGGAAAAAAGGCAGAAAGTTGAGCAACACCATTTTAATAAGACCGTACTGGGTATAATCATCGTAAAGCAAAAAATAAAATGAGTTCATTATAGTAAAAAGCAACCAGACTGTCATAAAGCCGGTAAACTTTTTTTTACTGAGCAGCATTTTGATAAGGTAATAGAACGAAATACCAAAAATGAAGACCAGCACTGCCAGACCAACTCCTTCTCCATCAGGAAGCACTACACCCTGTGAGTAATACAATGCAGCCAGAATTAGCAGCGTATAACAATAGAATTTATCTATAAGATTCCTTTGAGATTTCATTTCTAACACCGTGTAATTAGGGTTCTAAGCAATTGTCAACCTTGATTTGCAACATCAAGCATTTTGTTCGCAACAGTATAAGCTTCCTTTTTTGAAAAAATGCCGTTGTTTACATGAGGCCAAAAACGAAGATCATTCACCCGTTTAACCATTCCTATATTGCAATCAACAACAACGGGAATATTTTGATATCCTATAGCTGAAAGCGCATAAGCCCTGTGCTTGCCAGATTTTACAATAAAACACCAGTCATTATTTTCACCGATTAAAAAATATCCTTTAATCGCCCCGTCGGGCAGATATGGATTTTCTATATATCCCTGTTTTTTAATGTTCTCAAAAGTTTTTACCAAACGTTTAAATTCGATTTCTCCTTTTTCCGTATCAACCGGGCCAAAATCTGTATAACCTGCAGATATATCAATTTGTTTCCCTTCCTGCCTGTTCTCATTAAGGGCAACCCTTTCTCTTGTCTTTATTATTTCATCAGCAGTCTGGTTATCCCAGGGGAGAAGATATCCATGGGCAGGTATTTGTTTTAGTACTTCATTATCGCTTAGCCTAAGCACTTCACAAGCATTATTGGGCACATAACTTTTGTAATATGCTTTAATAGCAGCAGAATCATAACCGGAAGCTTTGTTATTGCTGTAGTCAACAATTGTTTTCACAAAGGGATTTTTACTTTCCTCAAGGGTGTTCCACAACTGGGTACGACACTTCGAAACAGGAATATCCATTAACACAGACGGAATCAAGCCGATTTTGCCTGTTGTATAGGCAACTTCGAGCGGATGAATGATCTGTCCCCTTAAATTAATTAAAGTTAATTTTCTTAATTGAAATCCCCTTTTTCCTAACAAAGACCTTATAAAGCTAACCATCTATATAGTGCTCTGAAAACATTTAATATAATACAATCCACTTCGGTTAATTTTTATTTATCTGTTCCGATATCGCTTCTAAAATCATTCCTTTTATTTCGTAAACCGGTTTATCAATATCTAAGGTCATAACCTCAGTTGGAAAATCAAAATGAAGACTGATAATCCCATTTTGCTTTTTAATGATTTCTTCTCTACTCATTTCCTGTCTTCTGGAATGTAATACTTCTACGGAACCAATTAGCTTTATTACTAAATTGGGATAGATTTGTTTTGCAAGTTTATAACATGAAAATTCATATTTTGCCAATGACCTCAAAATAAAATTTGAGCTATTGACATTTGCATATAATTTAGGTCCATCATTATATCCCAACGTACTGGTTTGCGGATAGCGATCACAGATTACTATACCCCCTCGTTTTCTTTCCTTATCAATACGTTTGAGCCTGTTCTTCTTTTCAAAGGCTAAAGAAATAGCCTTTATGGAAAGTATGAGCTGCTTTGGCAGGCTATTTTGAGTGTTATCTTTTTTTATTTCACTTTCTTTTTCTTTTATCGTTGTTTTATGTCTGGACTTTCCGGAAGAACTCAGTTTTGATCCCAGTTGAACAAGTGCTTCAATCGCTTTTCTTTGCAAGCTTTTTACGCCGTCTCCGGAACCCATGTACATAAACAATACATCTACTTTTTTAGACAACTCCTTCGTAATCTCTTTGGTTTGGGTTGATTTGCCTGCTCCGTCGGACCCCATCAAACAAAGCACAACACCCCGGTGGGGCAGGCTTCTTTTGGAAACGCTGACTGATACCCGAAAGAGTTTCCCGACTTTAATTTGTAAACGTTTTACAAAATGTACAACTTTAAGATAGCTAACTCGCCGAGATGATAAAATTCTATGCCCTGCAAAATACGGCTTTAACAATTTTTTTAAAGACATAAAAAGCTGGTCGTTGTGGCTTTCACCAAGCCTGATTGCTTCAATTAGCAGTCCCATTTCATTGCCCAATGCGGTAGAAGCAAAAAGTTTTAGTTTTTCTACATTGATCTGGTTATATAGCCATTGTGCTTCGAGGTTAAAATGCTTAGCAATATTTTTATTTGATTTGTTGTTTGTTATATCATGTTTAAATGCCGTTCTGACCACAAGCAATAAATATTCGATTTCAGGGGAGGATGTATAAATATTAAAACTTTCATCAAATACTCTGTTTTTTAAAATCAGCTCTTCCCAGGGCATACGATAGCTCTTGATGCCTACCTCGCCAATGTCTAAATTAAAATGGGTATGTACATGCACGATTTTTCCCGCTTCTTTATCAAAACCAATATAATCTACTATCCCTTTATATTTACGATACCATACTGCTTCAAACAAATGGAACTTATTCCTTTTTAAAATTCCAATTACCCGCTGCTCCTCATTTTTATCAAAAAGAATATCCAAATCCGTATTGCCATTCACTGCGGCTTCTAAATGCTCATTGCTTTTCCAATGACAATAGTGTATGCCATCGGAATTTAAATCATTTAATAACTGATTAACAATCTGTAAAGGCATTTATGATCTTTTAGTAATTTTATTAAGAACCCCTTTAAAAGGTAAAACAGCTAAAAAGCTTAGTTTTTTAGAAAAATAATAGAACAGCACCATTACACCTATCCCATAAATGCCATAAGAAAATAACAGTATCATAAAATCAGATGCTATGAATTCACGCGCCAGAGAAATAATCGCGATAAAAAGAAGAGCCAGCAGTACGGCTATATGCAGTTCTGACAAAGTTCTTTTTAAAAAATATACCCAGTTTATTTTTAAAATATTAAGGCTTAGATGGATCATCAATATGTAATTCATTGTCACTGCAAATAAGGTTCCGAAGGCAACTCCTATGATCCCCCAGCGGGATCCTATATAACACCCGAGTATTACACAAACAGCATATACAAACTGACGCTTGGCCCTGCTATATACATTGCCGGTAGCCCTGCTTAAGCAATCACCCATTTTATATCCCATTCTAAATATCAATCCTGCGGTTAAAATCTGAAGCGGAATAACTGTTTCACCCCATTTGCTGCCCAATAAAACATTAATTATTTCTTTTGAGCTAAAAATTAAAACACAGGATATGGGGATACACAGGAACGAGATCATCTTAGAGCCATTAATAAATGCTTCTATTAATCTGTCTGGCTGGTTTTGCCGGGCGGCCATTGCCGGAAATAGAGCTTTATCTATTGAATCGCCAATCAAGCCAACCGGTTTAACCATTATCGCATATGCCCTGCTGTAAACCCCTAATGCGTCTGGTCCCAAATAGCGTCCGGTAATGATATTATCCCCTTGCAGGGCCAAATAATTAAAAAGTTTCGCAATGGTAAAACCTCCGCCATAATATAGTAATTCCTTCGCTTCCTTTTTACTAAAAGAAGGCGTTATAGAGTGTTTACATTTTATAAAGGAAAGGATACATTTAAGAAGAGACTGTATTAGTTGCCCGATAATAAGAGACCATAATCCGAAACCATAATAAGATAGTACAATTGCCACTATACCATAACCCACCAAATAAGAAATAAAGCTTATTTTAACCAATACTTTTTGCTTCATCTCCCGGAGTAATAAAGATTGAGAAACCGTAGTTATTCCCTCAATTATAAAAAGTATAGCTACTACTTTAAGCACGTGTTGCAGTTCCGGCATATTAAAGAAATTGGCTAATAAGCCTGAACATAGAAATACAATCAGGAAAAACACTACACTCAAGATCAGTGAAATGGTAGAAGCCACCCTAATATGTATTGGAGTTAGATTAGCTTTTTGAACTAATGCGGGGCCTACTCCCATTTGACTCAACAATTGAGAAAGTCCTACTACTACTAAAGCGGATTGCACTATACCAAATTCGGCTTTTGAAATCAATCTGGCAAGAACAAACAGCACACCCAATTGCAGGAATGTTTGAAATATGGTGCCGCCAAATTGCCAAAAAAATCCTTTAAAAGTTTTATGCGTTAAGTTTTCTCCCATTTAAGTGTTATTATTTCCCCATCAGGCTGTATTTTAATATCCCTTATTCTTTATCATGATATTGCTTATACCGCTCCACAAACTTTTTAACTCCATTCATCTTCGGGTTGGATATCCATCATGCTTTTTTTCGCTGCCGCTCCAGTTTTTCTCCAGCGTTTCTATAAATTCCATCAAAGAAACCGGCGAGCCATTCCCAATAGTAAACAACTGATAGTAAGGCTTTTCTCCTTATTTTGCAGGCGGATTATTCAAAGTGATGATAATGTCTGCAACATTCCAGGATATTCACAAAGCACACGATATTGCTATAAATATACGCTTCGGGGTTTTCTAAGCTGTAACGAACGCCCTTTTTATAAGGCATAATAATTCATAAGTATCACTTAACGTAATGAATAGCAAGTTTATGTTTCAATAAGGGCCATTATTGTGAGATATTTTGTTTATTTAGATAAGCTATACAATCCGCTTACCTCTGCCACCATTTTTTCTTTTTTTGGGGTGCGTCGAAATATTCGGTGTATCCGTAACCGTAATTTTTATAGTTGCCGTAGCGGTTTTTTTCACCTACTCTGTTGATGACAATATACAGAAGTTGAGTAGGGTTATTGGTTATTTTTTTATTGAGTTCCTGCAGCACCCACTTGAAAGTAAATCCCTGCCTGAGCACCACGATGCTAATATCGGTGTGGGCAGCCAGCAGCGAGGAGTCGGTAACGGGCCCGTAAGGGGGGGTATCAAAAATAATGTAATCGAATTTTTTATTAAGCTCTTCCATCAGATTTTTCATGCGCTCTCCAAGGATCAGCTCGGCGGGGTTGGGTGGTATAGGTCCTGCAGGCAGCAACCAGAAACGTTGTTCAAAGCCGGTCACTTCATGTAGGATATCATCAATGGCAGCAGTACTGCCAGCCAGGTAATTACTGATGCCCACTTCGGAATGGATATTGAGCGCTGCGCTGAGGCGTGGTTTACGCAAATCAAACTCAAGCACAACGACCTTTTTATTAAGCAGGGCATAGCTGGCAGCGAGGTTGAGGCTGGTAAAGGATTTACCCTCCTCCGGACGGTGGGAGGTAACTAATAAGACCCTAGGGGAATGCCCGGGTTTGGTAAAGCTGATATTGGTTCTTATACCCCTGAATTGCTCGGCAACGATAGAACGGCTTCCTTTTTGTACCACGATAGGAGAAGTATCTTTTTTAACGTAGGAAATTTCACCTAGCACAGGCAATTTACAGTTTTGCTCCACCTCATCTTTATCCTCAATTTTATTGTTAAAGAAATTGATAATATAAATAATACCTATGGGAATAATCAGTCCAAGTAAAAAAGCGATAGTTAGGATAAGTACCTTTTTGGGGCTTACGATGCCGGCACTTCTGGGTTTTTCAATGCTCCTGGAATCGGGAATAGTAGAAGCCAATGTGATAGCAGACTCCTCTCTTTTCTGGAGAAGCAAAAAATAGAGCTGTTCTTTTACTGACTGATCGCGCTGTATCTGCACCAGGTTTTTTTGTATTTGCGGTATGTTCCTGATGCGGGCATTAAGCTCGGCATCTTTCCGGGTAACGTCATGTAAGGCGATGCGGTAAGCCTGCTTGAGGTTGCCAATGTTGGTGATCAGGCTAACCCTGAGGTTAGCGATTTGGTTGGCGAGATCAACAGGGATAGGATTTTTGGGTCCGAGCCTTTCTGCCTGGCGCTCCCTTTCGAGCACCAGCCTATTGTGGGTCTGTATCATTTCAGCCAGGGAGGGCTCAGCGATGCCGGAACCGGAAGGCACCAGTTTGGGGTTGTCCTGGTTAGCTTTGAGGTTGCTTTCCAGCGATTCAAGGATACTTAGCTGGGTTTGCTGTTCAGCCTTTTGGATGTCAACCTGCTTGGCCTGCTCCATATATTGCTGTGCTTCTACCGAAACATCGGTGATGCGGTTACTGCTTTTAAATCGTTCCACCTGCCCTTCCACGCTACGCAGCTCGTTTTCTATAATAGCGAGCCTGTCGTTTAAAAATTCGAGGGTATTGTTTGTAACCTTGTTTTTATCTTCCAATGCCTGTTGGTTATAAATATCAATAAGGGCATTCAATGAGGTTTGTGCCCTCCTATTGTTGTGATTGGTAAGCTCCATATTGATAATGGTTGCTGTTTTGCTTGCCGGTTGAACCTTAAGGGCGGTTGAATAATTGTCAACAGCAGCTTTTACGGGCTTTATATATATCAAGTAGTCATCAGCCAGGTTAGTGCTGTCGGTATTTGCTTTAAAAGCGGGGTTGTCTGTTATCTGGAGGAGCAGCCCATTAATGGAGTACCACCTGCCTCTTGTAACGGGCAGGTTTTTATTGCGTGCACCATAATCGAGGTGCCATTTGCCGTTAAGCTCCCTGGCAAGACCCCATTGCAATGCCTGGGTAATGGTATCGGGGTTGGCAATGCGAATGATCACCGGCGCCTCTTTATCAAATACGGATCTGGTGGTAAGGCTGCCTTTGCTTTTTATATCAAGGAAGAGTTGTTCTTTTCTCACCACGTCTTCCATGAGGTCATAGCTTTTAAGCACCTCAATTTCATTGTCAACAAGCTTACCCCCGCCACCGAGATCCAGTTCTTTAAGCAGCGGGTTATCGAGCAGCCCCCCACCGCCCTTTTTTTCATCCTTGATCATGATGGAAGCCGTAGCTTTGTACATGGGCTCGGCATAGCGATTATAGAGCCACGCAATGGTTACGGCTATTATCAGGGATAAAGTGATCCATGGCCAGTGACGCAGGATCTTAAACAACAACTGCCTGATGTCTACTGACTCTTCCGGCAGATTATTCTGCAGTGTAGTGGGAAAGTGGGTATTATTTTGCACAGCTAATACGGTTTTAAAGAGTGTAAATAAAGTGTCTAACGGAGGCGGGTAATAGCTACAATGATGAGGGAGAGGATACTGACAGCCGCGGGAACAATAATGTTTAACCCCTCGGCCTGCAATCCTTTTCGTTTGCCAGGCTCTACGAGTACTACATCATTTTGGCGGAGGTTATAATAAGGGGAACGCATCACGCTGCTGTTATTAAGGTTAAGATGAGCTACCTCTACTTTGTCGGCAGCTTTGCGAATAACCTTTATATTGGTTCTTTTGGCAAAAACAGTAAGATCTCCGGCCATCCCAATAGCTTCAAGCACATTGATTTTTTCTCCCGCTACCTGGAAGGTGGAAGGTCTGGCTACTTCACCCATCACGGTAACGCGAAAGTTGATAAGGGTAACGCTGATAACGGCATCTTTTAAATATTCACTAACTACTGCTTTGATTTGAGCTTTAGCCTCATCGGTACTTAATCCTGCCACTTTCACATCTCCGATTACAGGGATGGTAATATTGCCCGAAGGCGATACGGTATAAACGCTTTGCATGTTCTGAGTGCTATTGTTGCCGGTAATAACTGCCGAACCCATGAGGTTGAACAGTTGGGAAGCTTCCGGGCTGATGCTGCTGATGACAATCTGCAACTGGTCGTCGGACTGCAGGCGAAGGGGGTCAAAAGCGGCTGTTCTTACCTGCTGCACTTTGGCATCCTGCTCGGAATTCAAATCTTGGAATAATGCCAGTTCCTTACCCGTGCGGCACGAACTGAATAAGAGCAGAATAACTACAATAAAGGAGAGAAATTGTAATTTATACATAATAGATGAATGTATGTTTAATGAAGTTAATATAGTTTAAAAGTAAGAAGACGTAGCACTGCATGGCTTTTTAATTAAAAATAGTACTTTTCTACCGGCAATAATTTACAAAGCTTCGCCCTCTCAGCCCCATTTTAATGTTACTGATATTCAGAGCAATAACGCAAGTTTAGCATCAATATGGTGCAATATCCATATCTTTTTATGGTTATTATAAACTAATAATAAAGTGAAAAAGACGGGCAGGCTTTCTTTTTCAAATCTTACTAGTTATAAATGCATTCGAAAAATATTTTTTGTACTTGATTTATAGAGGATATTGGGATATGGGAATATCCGCTTACAGAGGCGCAAAGATAAAGCTAGTTTTAAAATCCTGTAGTATATTGTTCTGAATTTATTATATATCAATATTATAGAAGGAAATAGTATAGTTCGGAAGAGTTAGATTTTTAAAGCAAGTGGTAAGCAAGGAGAGAAAAGAGTAAATTATAAAAAAAATTCGCGTATTACATTGGTTTACAAAAAAATAGTGCAAGTAATAATAAAAGGAATAATATTGGGCAATAAATTTGCAT
>NZ_DAOMQT010000049.1:0-30197 GCF_035445465.1 Agriterribacter sp. | reverse complement strand
GTTTAATTTAAAAAAACAAAACTATATGTTTTGTCAGAATGACTTGAACTAAGGAACCTTAGGGTATATCTTATGTTTTGCTGACACGCAGCTCGGTTAATTTGGAATGCACCCTGAAACCGTAAATCCGAAGACAAATGCAGCCATAAACCATAAAACGATAAACTATAGATAAAAATCCAACAGACACTCATACCTGACCGCTGATAGCTCACCGCCCAATAAAATACATTTCCACTTACCTTTGCCCATTCAAAAATGAAGCGATAAACAAATGAAACTCTTTCCGGAATCGGCTTTGATGCAGTTGGAATTTGATAAAGTGAAAGCATTGCTTGCCGCACATTGCCAAACCGCTTATGCCAAAACCAGGGCGGAACAATTGCGTATTCATACCCGGCTTAGTTATATTGAACCTGAACTGAAGCAAACCCATGAGTACAAGCTGCTGCTGCAGACCGGTATTTATTTTCCCAATGATATGGTGCTGAATTTGGCCAATGAGCTAAAGCTGCTGGGTATACCCGGCGCTGTGTTAAATGAAGAACAGTTGATCAGCATACGCGGGCTGACGGAAAGCATGAAGCAGGTTTTTCACTGGTTTGATGCCGAAAGAAAGAGCGCTTACCCGTCATTGTTAAGTGTAGCTGCCGGCAGCTATTACGAAAAGGCCATCGTTGCGCTTATTAACGATGTGCTGGATGAATATGGCAATGTAAAAGATAATGCCTCAGCAGCGCTGGAAAAAATAAGGACGGGTTTGATTCGCAGGCGGGCGGAGCTGCGCCGCGTATTCGACAGGGTGGTAGCTAAATGGAATAAAAGCGGTTATGTATCGGATATAGAAGAAGCTTTTTTAAATGGCAGGAGGGTAGTAGCTGTTCATGCAGAATACAAGCGGCAGGTAAAAGGCATTTTGCTGGGAGAAAGCGATACACGCAAAACATCTTTTATTGAGCCGGAAGAAACCATTGAACTGAACAACGATGTATTTACACTGGAGCACGAAGAAAGCCGGGAAGTATACCGCATACTCAGGGAATTAACAAAGCAACTGTCTGTATATGCTCCTTTGCTAAAGGCGTATCATGTTATTGCCGGCGAGTATGATTTTATCAGGGGTAAAGCCAAATTAGCGATGGATATTGGTGGTAATTACCCCGTTGTGCATGACAGGGCGCAGGTGCAGCTTATCCAGGCATATCATCCTTTATTGTATCTCTATCACCAGCGATCGGGTAAGCCTGTGATACCGGTTTCGGTTACATTAGATGAAAAGAGCAGGATACTGGTAATATCGGGTCCTAATGCGGGCGGAAAAACGGTTACTTTAAAAACGGTGGGCTTGCTGCAAATGATGCTGCAGAGCGGGTTACTGGTGCCGGTGCAGCCCCATTCACAAATGGGCATATTCAAACAACTGATGATCCATATTGGCGATACGCAGAGCCTCGAGTTTGAATTGAGCACCTACAGCTCGCACTTAAAGAATATGAAGTATCTTATAGAAAACGCCAACGGTCGTACGTTGTTTTTTATTGATGAGCTGGGCAGTGGCAGCGATCCGCACTTGGGCGGCGCCTTTGCCGAGGTGATACTGGAAGAGCTGGCGAAAAAGCATGCTTTCGGTATTGTAACCACGCATTACCTGAATTTAAAAGTAATGGCCAATAAAACGCCGGGCATTATCAACGGGGCGATGGCCTTTGATGAAAAGCATTTATTACCCTTGTATAAGCTGATCATTGGTAAACCCGGAAGTTCCTATACTTTTTCGATCGCCGAAAGAATTGGTATGGAGCCGCAACTCATTGCCAGGGCTAAAACTATGGTGGCGGAAGATCATTTTAGCTTGGATAAGCTCCTGAACCGGGCAGAACAGGATGTACGGAGGCTGGAACAAAAGGAAAAGGAATTGAATGCGCTGCTGAAAGATAATGAACGGCTGAAAAAAGAGATGGAGCAAACCATGCAGCAGGAAAAACACCGCCAGCAGGTGGAATTGCTGAAACAGCAGAACAAAATAAATGAAGAACGGATTGCTTACCTGAAAGACATGGAACGAAAGCTGAAGCAAATTGTTTTTGACTGGCGCAGGATGGAAAGCCAGGAAGATAAATCGGCTTTGATGAAGCAACTGCATGCCATGCTGTTTAAGCAAAAGGAAAAACAGGTAAAGGAAAAGGCGAAGAAGAAATTTGATTCGAAATATATAGAAACGGGAGGAGAAGTTAAAGCCGGACAAAAAGTGAGAATGCTTCAGAATAACCAGGTAGGTACAGTAAAAGAAATACGCGATAAAAAAGCGATCGTGCAGTTAGGCGTTATTCCCATTACGGTTGAACTGAAGAATTTGGTTGTGGTGCGGGAGAAGGAGGAGGGGTGAGGGAAAAGTGAGAAGTGAGAAGTGAGAAGGTAGACCTGAGATGCTTACATTCATCGTCTGTCGTTTCACGTTTCACGAGAAGTGTTAAGTTGAGTAGTTGTAAAAAAAAGAGTACCAGGTCTATTGTTAGTAATTTTTGGCTCATGGCTTGACGGCTCATATCCCCTGATTGATCATGCCTGGCACCTGTTAAACCACTAATAATAAACCACAAATATTCTATTTATCTTTAAGCTTCAAGCAATAACAGGTGCTGAACATTTTTTCCAAACCCTGTAACCTGTCCGATTTTTTATGAAAAAAAACTGGTTAATTGTTTTAGCCGTTATCGTAGTGCTGTGGGTACTGCTGTTTGCGCTGTCTACCGGTAATGTGCACGATAAACAACCTGTACGGCATGGTGTGGTTGATTTGCGTGGGGAAGACATAGGTTCGGAAAACATTTCTTTAACCGGGGAGTGGAAGTTTTACTGGAATCAGTTGCTCACTCCCCGGGATACACCGGAACAGGGCGGGTATGCCCGGTTTCCCGCGCTGTGGAACCAGGTAATAGTTAACGGAAAAGCGCTGCCTTCCACCGGATACGCCACATACGAGCTTATTATACTTCTTTCGCGGGGCATTCCGCCAACAGGATTGCGGATACCCGATATGTACAGCAGCTATCGTTTATACATAAATGATAGTATGGCTGTTGAAAACGGGAAGCCTGCCATAACAAAAGAAGATGCCCGGCCCTTCTGGGCCGAACGGATCGTTGTGCTTCCTCAAAATACAGATACCGTGCGCCTGCTGCTGCAGGTTGCTAATTTCTGGCATTCCAAGGGCGGCCCGCATAAAACCATTGTGCTGGGGAATCTAACTAAAATCGTAAAGCAAAACAGAATAGACTGGGGCTTAGACGCCGTTACAACAGGCTTTATGCTCATGAGCGGTTTTCTTTTTTTTGGGCTATACCTGTTTGCGCAAAATGATAAGCCTATTTTATATTTTGCCTTGTTTTGCTTTGCATATAGCTACCGCATTCTGGGCACCGGTCCTTATTTGTTATTTTCTGTTTTTCCGGAAGTGAACTGGTTCCTGGCGCTGAGAATAGAATATTTGTCGCTGGTGGTGGCCTGCGCTTTTCTCTTTCAGTATATCCGATATCTCTATCCCGAAGAAGCAAACAAAGTGCTGGTAAGAACGCTGTTATGGGTAAGCACACTGTATAGTATAATAATCCTTATAGCGCCTGTACGTTTGTTCAGCAGCGTTATGCCATTGTATTTGATTGTTTTATTTTTTTACTTAGGCTATGCCTTTTATATTTTCATAACAGCGTATATACATAAACGTAATAGCTCCGACTTTGCGCTTCTAAGCGCCTGTATCGCTTTTGTATTGTTTCTTTCCCTGAACCTGCATTATTTTAAGCTGGCCCCTGTTCTGAAAGTCATGATTTGTTCGGGGTATATTCTTTTCCTTTTTTTGCAGGCTATTATACTTTCTTCACGCTTTGCGTATACCCTCAGCTACTCAGCGGCGCAGGCGCAATTGGGTGTAACGGCGAAATCCGAATTCCTTTCTACCATGTCGCATGAAATAAGGACGCCCCTGAATGCCATTGTGGGGCTGGTTCATATTTTGCTTAAAGGAAAGCCGTCAATAACCCAAAAAGATACATTAGAAGTGATCTTATTTTCTGCCAACAACCTGCTGGTGCTGGTGAATGATATTCTGGATTACAGCAAACTGGAAGCGGAGAAAATGCGACTGGAGAAAATTGATATGAACCTCCGGGAAATGGGAAAACATATTATTAAAGGTGAACAAAGCTTTGCCGGCAGTAAAAAGCTAAGGCTGGAATATGAAGTGGATGATCGTATACCCGAACTGGTGTCCGGCGACCCTACCCGTATTACCCAGGTAATTACCAACCTCGTGCACAATGCTATAAAATTTACAGACGAAGGATGGGTAAAGCTAACGCTGCGCACCGAAAAGGCGGATGCCCATCAGGTAAAAATTACCGTAACCGTTGAAGATTCAGGTATTGGAATATCGCCGGACGAACAGAAAATAATTTTTAACAGATTTACGCAGGCAGATTCCTCCACTTCCCGAAAATATGGCGGAACGGGGCTGGGGCTTGCCATTTGCAGAAAAATATTAGCGCTGCATCACACTACGCTCAAATTTAGCAGCAATCCGGGTAAGGGCTCAGCTTTCTGGTTCACCTTATCCTTTCCTGTGGTGCATCGTAAAAAAATATTACCTGCCGGTTCTCTGCCGGCAATGGATAAGCCATTACATAATTATACCATTCTGCTTGCGGAAGATAATGCGCTGAATGCCATGATAGCAAAAACTATTTTGGAAGATTTTGGCGCAGGTGTAGAGCTGGCAGGCAACGGCAGGGAAGCGGTTGAAAAGTTTAATGCTGCCGTTCATCATATCATCATTATGGATCTGAATATGCCTGAAATGGATGGATTTGAAGCAACTAGGCAACTGAGAAGGGCCGGTGTTGCTGTACCCATTATTGCTTTAACCGCAACCCTGGCCGCAGAAATTGCAGAAAAGACGAAGGATGCGGGTATTACAGATATTGTAGTAAAACCTTTCGATCCCGAAGTACTATGCAGAACGATTCTTACATATGGGAGGGGGGGATAGGTTGCAGGTTGCAGGTTTCAGGTTGTCCTTTCACCCATTTTATTCTCATTCCCACATTTCCACATTTATCTTCTCCAGTAACTGTTCATCCCTGATAAGATATGCGCATTTAAAATGGCCCTCCGGGCATTGCCTGTAGCCGTGGAGTCCGCACGGGCGGCAGCTTAGCGGCTCCTGTATTTCCACTATGTATTTTTTGTCAGACAATGGGCCGTATCCAAATGCGGGGATGGTAGAACAATATACCGCTGTTACCGGCGCATTCATAGCAGAAGCGAAATGCATGGGTGCGGAATCATTTACATAATTCATAACAGCATCCTGCATCAGCGCCGCAGATTGTAAAAAATTTAATTGCCCTGCAAGCGAAATTATTTTCCTGCCGGCTTTTTGTTGTATCGCTTCGCATAGCTTGGCCTCACCGGGCGCACCAAGAAGATAAACAGCATAGGAAGCAGGTATTTTATTGATAAAGCTTATCCATTTTTCTGCCGGGTATTGTTTGGTAAACCACACGGATGCAGGTGCGATGCAGATATAGGGTGAAGATTTAAAAGGCTGTACGCTATTTCTCTCCTGCTGCGAAGGGTATAGTCGCGGCTTGTATATAGAGGAGTCCGTAAAAAATGCTATAAGGCTGAGGTTACGTTCAATTTCATGGGGCGTGGCGCCGCTGTTGCTCATATTGTGCTTTATGCTGATATCAAATGCCGGGCTGAAGGGGTTTTTATCAAATCCTATTTTTTGTTTGGCCTTTGAAAAAGCGGTAAGCAAACCCGTTGCACCAAAGCGCTGTACATTAATTACTTTGTCGTACCTGCTTTTCCGGATGCGTTGCAGCAGGCGCCAGAGCGCGCTGTATTTTCCATTATGCTTATCCCATACCAGCACTTCATGCAGGTAAGGATGCGCTTTCAGCAAACCTTCATTGCCCTTGCGCAATAGAAAATCAATTTGCGCGTCCGGGAAAAAAGCATGCAACTTTTCTACCAGGCATGTAGACAGCACTACGTCTCCTATAAATGCGGTTTGTATGATAAGGATTTTTTTCATCATTTTCTCAGCTCCGTTACTGTTCCGTCATCATTCCAGCGTATTACCGCCGAAGGCTGTGCCGTGCGGGTATCATCCTGCCGGTATTGTACTACATAATCCGCGGCAGCGATTATTGCCGGATCAATAGTACTGAAAAAAACCGGTGTGGATTGTCCGGAAATATTAGCTGAGGTAGATACGAGTGGTTTTCGCAACCGTTTGATCAGGTGCCTGCAGAAATCGTCTTTTACAATTCTTATGGCAATACTGCCATCCGGCGCAATTAAATTGGGAGCCATTCCTATTGCGCCTTTATAAATTACCGTGGTGGGCCTGGTGGTTTCATCCAAATAGTCAAATACCCGCAAATCGGGTTGTGCCACGTATTTTATTACATCTCTTTCTTCCGCTAACAGCACGATCATGGATTTCGATTCTTCCCTTTGCTTTACCTGGTAAATTTTTTGTACGGCTTCCGGGTTGGTAGCATCGCAGCCCAGTCCCCAAACCGTATCTGTAGGATATAGTATTACGCCGCCATCCTGCAAAACCTGTAAACATTTATTCACATCATCTGTAAAATTCATGTTGCAAAAATAGTGAGGCTTTGCAAAGCAAACTGATTAAGTTTGCAAAAACAACAATATGACCGATCTACAAAACCTGATTACGAAGGCCTGGGAAAACAGGGAATTATTAAAAGACGAAGTATACATTGAAGCGGTAAAATCGGTAATTGAAGATGTGGATAAGGGAAGGCTGCGCACGGCGTCTCCCGCCGAAAGCGGCTGGGTGGTAAATGAATGGGTAAAGCAGGCTATTCTCATGTATTTTGCTATACAAACCATGCAAACATGGAGTCTCGGACCGTTTGAGTTTCACGATAAAATGCTGCTGAAAAGCGGATACCCTGAACTGGGCGTACGTGCGGTGCCGCATGCCGTTGCACGATATGGTGCATACATTGCCCGGAATGTTGTACTGATGCCTTCTTATGTAAATATCGGCGCTTATGTAGATGAAGGTACGATGGTTGATACCTGGGCTACGGTGGGCAGTTGTGCGCAAATTGGCAAAGGTGTGCATTTGAGCGGCGGAGTAGGCATTGGCGGTGTGCTGGAGCCTTTACAGGCCAGCCCTGTAATTGTGGAAGACGGATGTTTTATTGGCAGCAGGTGTATCGTAGTAGAAGGCGTGATTGTAGAAAAGGAAGCTGTACTGGGAGCTAATGTAGTATTAACTAAAAGCACCAAGATCATTGATGTAAGCGGAAGTGCGCCTGTTGAGTATAAAGGAAGGATCCCTGCACGAAGCGTTGTAATTCCCGGTACCTACAATAAAAAATTTCCGGCAGGCGAATATGGTGTGGGTTGCGCGCTCATCATAGGGCAGCGCAAGGCCAGCACCGATCTTAAAACGAGCTTAAACGATGCATTAAGAGATTTTAATGTAAGCGTGTAGAAAGGAACAAATTACGGGAATGGTGCTTGTTGTTGCAGGTGTGCTGCTTATTGGCTGGCAGCCATCAAAAAAGGTGGGTAGGAAATGATTATTCCCCTTATATTTGCAACCCGTAATTTAATGCCCGGGTGGCGAAACTGGTAGACGCACTGTCTTCAGGTGGCAGCGTTCGAAAGGATGTGCTGGTTCGAATCCAGTCCCGGGCACACAACCCCATTTTTGATGGGGTTTTTTTATGCCATAAAGCCACTACCAGCAAAGCATTACAGCCAATTTCCTTTCTTTTCATTTCTTTTATTTTGACGTTATTTTCTCAATTTTTGTTACTATGTTGTTACTTGAGTAACAAAATTTCTATAAAATTCATACCTTAGCGAAAGAAAAGGAAAAATAAATCATACCAATATGAGTGTAAAACTTCGCAAAAGAAAGAATGCAAACGGTACCACTTCTTTAATGCTGGATATTTATAACGATGGTGAAAGAAAGTATGAATTTTTGAAGCACCTGCAATTATCGAACGGAACCACCATTGCAGACAGGGAAGATAATAAGAAGCGTTTGAGACAAGCCGAAGCCATAGCCGTTGCCCGTGCTGCTGAACTACAGGCGAATGATTACAGCATGGTATCTGATGCAGGGAAGAAAACAATTATTACAGACTGGATGCAAAGCTATGTGGACAGGTATAATAAAAAAGATAAAAGAAATATGCAGGGTGCATTAAACCGGTTTGCTGATTTTTTGAAGGAAGATAAAAAAGCCGGGTTAACGTTCGGGCAGATTACCCCGTTAATCATTGAAGATTTTATTGAAAACCTTGAAAGCAAAAGTACAGGTGAGGGTGCAAGCTCCTATTACAACCGGTTTAAGAAAATGGTAAAGCACGCATACCGTAAACGCCTGATGAAAGAAAATGTATTGGACTTGGTAGAAAAGAAGGTCAATGGCAAGGCTGCAAAGAAAGATATTCTAACGCTGGATGAATTAAAGGTACTGGCAGCCACACCAACGGAAAGCAGTGAAGTTAGGAGGGCGTTTTTGTTCAGTTGTGTTACCGGGTTAAGATGGATTGATATAAAGCCGTTAAAATGGGGTAGCATTAGCCTGAAAGAAAAAGCAATGAATATTTCCCAAAGCAAAACGGGTGAAGATTTAGGAACACCATTAAACGACACCGCTATAAAGCTATTAGGGAAGGCAGGGAGCGGCGAAAATCTTGTATTTGCACTACCTACTGCTAATGGAGCAAATAAGACGGTAAAGGCATGGGTAAAGCGTGCAGGTATTGCAAAAAAAATAACATGGCATAATGCCCGGCATTCGTTCGGAACAAACCTCATATACAATGATGTTGATGTATTAACAGCATCCAAACTATTGGGGCATACGAGTATGAAGCATACACAACGGTATGTTAATGCAGCAAGAGAAATGAAATTAAAGGCTACTGATAAAGTAAATATTGAAATGTAAAAAGAAATGGATAGCTACAAGGAATTTATAAAAGAAGTACATGCCTTAGATGTAAGAACAATTGAACTGCAGGCCCAAAAAATAATAGTAGATGGAGTAACTTATACCGAGATACTCCCTTTATGGGAACTTGATCCCACAGAATATAAACCCGCAGACCGGAAGAGATTAAATGAAGAGGGAATCTTTTTTGTTCAATGTTGGGATCTATCACACTATTACGATGTACCTAATCAGAATATTTGGGAAAGCGGGTACCGTCAAAAGCTGAAGGGAATGCAACAAGCTGCCATTGTGGATGTTCCCAATAAGCAGCATGCGGAAGTGCTTTTGAATCAAGTTAACCAGTGGCTAATAGGGTTTAAAGCCTTTGACAAATTATGGAGTGTTGAAAAGATGCACAACTACTATGGACGAGATTTTTATAAAAGCACTCTTTATTATCAGGACGATTTGAAGATTAAGTTTCTTGCTTATTTCCACACAAAGGGCGTAGCTGAAAAGAAAGAAGGTTACAGCCCTTCATTTTTGTACATGCTTCACGATATTTATAATGTTAAGATGGCGCTGCTTGAAGGGTTAAAAACCCAACTTACTGCTATCACCGGTACCGAATTAAAGCGGGGAAGTACTAAATTTATTTTCGATGATGAAATGGGATGGCTGCAATACAACAATAATAGAGCTACGGAAAATAAAAACATTCTCCCAAAGCCATTTGAATTGGTTGATAAAAGAAATGTAGAGCCAATTAAAAGATTGCATAAAGCCTTAAAACATAAAAATTTCATTAATGCCTCACTTCCGGAATTTAAGGCATTATTTGGATTGAGTGAATTTACAAACCCTATTGTTTGGGTAAGCGCCGAGGCTACAGCTACGGAGTTGTTGTATTTCTATTATAAGCTGAAAGAAAGTAATAAACTAAAAAAACATATTCATCCTTATGTAACGCTAAAGAATTTTTTCATTAAACAAAATGGAGAACAAATTACAGAAAATTTAAAGCAAATAAATCAAACGATAAATACCGCCACACCGAAAAGAGCCAAAGAAATAGATACTTGTTTCAATTCTTGGTTTACCTCTTGAAAATATTTATAAAATAAATTCCTCCTTGCTTCCTGCTACAATGCAGTAAATAAGCGTATTCCAGCAGACTTTACCTTTACCCCATACCTTACCTTATCCCAAAGGTAAACCCGTTATTATTCCTTTTCTTTCCAATTTCACACTGTCAAACACAGATAGCGCTATTTGTTTTTTCAATCATTTTTCAACATAAAAAAATGGATAAGAAGATATTAACCTTTCAGGAAGGATGCCAATATATTGGTTACAAGCCGTCCTATGTCTACAAGCTCACAATGTCGGGTATAATTCCTTTCAGTAAACCGAATGGTAAGAAAATATTCTTTGAACGGGAAAAGCTGGAAGCATGGATGCTAAGTAATGCCACACCCGGAAGCAATGAGCGGGAAAAGCAGGCAGCCACTTATATTTCTTCACATTAAAAAACCCCGTAATCATGCAGCAACATAACAACGGGGCAAGTGACTTAAACCAACAGCTCAAAGATACAAAAAATATTCCTGTATCATTCGCGGAAAGCGAAGAAATAAAACCATCACAATTAAAAAAATATGACTGGTTGCGTATCACTGATACCACTCCGATAATGCCACCTGTGCCGATTATTACTATTAACGGCGAAACAATTAGTACAGAGAATAATATAACAACTATTAGTGGAGCGAGCAAGAGCGGTAAGAGTGCATTTACTTCAATTCTTATCGCCGGTGCAATCAGCCGTGACGGTATCCTACTTGATGGATTAGAGGCGGTACAAGTGCAGCCGAATATTAACGGAAAGGCAGTAATACACATTGATACGGAGCAGGCAAGGCATAAGCACCAATACAATATTAAAACAATCTTACGGCGTACTGGCATGGATACCTGCCCTGGTTACTTTCTCTCCTACAATGCCAGGGAATTAGATTTAAATGAATGTGCGGCAACTACTGCAGGTATTTGTGAAGCGGCACAACAACAGTTTGGCGGCATCCATTTGATGGTTATTGATGGCATCGCAGATTACATTACCGATGTTAACGACCCCATCCAGAGTAACGCAGTTGTTAAGTTTTTTGAAGAGCTGGCAATCAAATACAGCATGCCCATACTTGTTATAGTACACACTAACCCCGGTAGCGACAAGGAGCGCGGACACCTGGGCAGCCAATGTCAGCGGAAAAGCGAAAGCGTAATAACCGTAAAAACCGAAGGTGATATTTCTTTCATTGAGCCAAAGTTTCTAAGAATGGCCGGCAAAGGCAGCATCCCCCTTATTCAATTTATGTACGATAAAAACAAAGGGTATCATGTTGGGTGCGGCATACGAACGGAAGATCAGGATAAAAAAGATAGTGCCCGTGTAGAATCAATAATGAAGATCAGCGCAGCGGTATTTGGTGGACAAAAAGCGTACGGCTACAATGAAGCAATTGAAGCGATAATTAAAGAAAGTAGTAAAGGTGTTAATGCTGCCAAAGACATGTTTAAGGAGATGAAAGCCCATAAAATGATTGAACAGGGAGCGGATAAAAATTGGCGGATAAAAACAAATGAAGCAGATGGGGTTTAATTGGTTTAAACCGGTTTACTATACCACATTAAACCGGTTTAACAGGTATTCATTTTTCATGAACTGGTTTAAACCGATGGAATGCAATACCAGTAAGGTTTTTAGCAATAAAACACATTCGGTTTAGTGGTTTAACACCCTATACGGATTAAACCGTTAAACCGAATGAAAACACACATTATGGACAGCATTTTAAATATTGATGTTAGTTGTTTCCGGGATTACAATACCCCGAATAACCCCCGCAGTATTAACCTGCTTACATGGTTGCAGTCGTCAAAGTTTGCTGATAAGGTGGAACAGATTAGAACCTATCAAGACAAAGCAATCAGGGATTCCATTAAAGCCACATTGCCGGCAATAACACCGAGCGGAGTATTTACTTATAGAGCAGCCGCCAACCTTGTAAAGCATTCCGGTTTTATTCAATTTGATATTGATGCAAAGGATAACCCGCATGTAAGTAATTACACCAACCTGAAAGCCGAATTAAAGAAGGTGCCAAACATAGCCTATTGTGGGTTGTCGGTATCAGGGACCGGATATTGGGGATTGGTCCCTATTGCTTACCCGGAAAAGCATAAAGAGCATTTTGAATTTATGTACCGCTTTTTTGAGGATCACCATCTCATAATTGATAAGAGTTGTAAAGATGTTACACGGTTACGCGGTTACTCCCATGACCCGGAGGCGTATTTTAATCATAATGCCAAACTATTGACGGCATGTCATACCGAACCCGTTAAACGTTATATAAAGCCCATTAGCAGCCATACGGACAATAACGACACATTAACTGTTGAGGCGATAATTAAAGCAATAGAGGCGCACAGCATTGATATTACCAGCGGTTACGGAGTATGGTTTGCAATAGGGTGCGATCTGGCATCCACGTTCGGCGGCGTGGGGGAAGGATATTTCCATAGTATCAGCCAATACCATCCGGAGTATAACCAACAGCGTGCAAATACGCAATACACAGCCTGTTTGCGGTTTGTGAGTGGTAAGGCTCCAAGTTTGGGGGCACTGGTTAATGCCGCCAAAGATCACGGTATAACCATCCCGAGAAAATCAGCAGAGGCAATACACCCAACAGACCAGAGGATATTATTCCGGGACGGTAAACGACTTGAAGTATTAAAAGACGGATCCCTGATTGAAGTTACACCGGATGGATACCCGGCATTGTGGGACTTAAAACATGCAGATCAATGAACTGGCAGAAACAACTAAAAGAATTGAAGTATAGCCACCTGGAACGCACGGCACCAGCATTCTTTAAAGCAAGTGGCGGAAGAACGATGAAACTCAAACCGTACAGCGATAAAACAGCCAACGGGTTAACCAGGTGCATTATTGATTTTCTCACCTTCAGCGGATGGCAGGCAGAGCGGATAACCAATACCGGCAGAATGATTGACCGCAGGCGCACGTATACGGACGTTCTGGGACGTAAAAAGCAGATTGGCGGCATGGAGTGGGCAAAGGGAACCGGAACCGCAGGAACGGCAGATTTGAGTGCTACAATAGCCGGACGGTCCGTAAAGATTGAAGTGAAGATAGGTAGGGACCGACAGAGCGCAGCACAAACCAGTTATCAAAAGAAAATAGAAGCATCCGGCGGCATATACTTCATTGCCACCAACATGCAGGATTTTATAGAATGGTTTTATTTAAATTTTAAAACAGAAATATATGAACAAAGAAAATCTCCCCCAAGATTTGTTTAATGCTGGCTTTTTACACGCCACACAGAGGACCAGTTACGATTATCCTTTAAGCCAGTCAGCCAAAATTGCTGCTGTGGCAAAGTGGATAAGTAGTAATCTAAACAGGGCTGATGCTATTAACCCCGAATGGAATAGTTACTCCCTGAAATGCCTATATAAAGACGCTACCGGGCAGGAATTGACCAATGGGGAGTTTATAGCAGCAATGATAACAGCCGGCTTCACATACACCCGTTCGGGATTAAATGGGATGTTTAATGTATCCGGCGAATCGGTAAAGCGGGTAGAAGAAGCAGCCTACATCTCCCTAACGGTTAAAATGGCGAAAGGGGGAACGTTCCTGCCATCTGCAAATAAATTCAACAAATTATCCCTGGTATCCAGGCAAAGTATTATTGAACCCTTTACAAAGGGAAAGGCAGCCGGCAAAGCCTTCACCTACGCTTACCTGAAGGCTGATAATCTAACCATACGGTTTATGAATGATGAAAGGGGAAAGCTTATAGAAGCTGAAGCGTCAACAAGCAATATGTAAAGAACATTGAAAAACATATCTTATGGCACAGCGAAAAGGACAAACTGGTAACCCCAATGGCAGACCAAAGGGCAGCCCAAACAAAGCGACAAAAGATTTACGCCGGTGGGTTACCACTTTCATTGAAAGCCAAACAGACCAAATACAACAGGATTGGCAGCAACTGGAGCCTAAAGACCGGATAGTATTATTTGAGAAATTACTTAAATACTCCCTCCCTACTTTGCAGGCAACCAGTTTAACGACAGACCTGGAAAAATTATCTGATGAAGATCTGGACCGTATCGTAAATGAAATATTAAATAGGCAGCAATGAAAACCCGGGCAGAAAAATTAGCCTTTATATCCAAGATGAGACAAGGAACGATCACAAAAAATGAATTGTTCTTTGCCTCTATGGAATTGGATAAATGCACGGCTGATGAATTGGAATGGCTACTGGACACGAAGATCAAGTTAAACAGGGGCGACTCATTGACGGAAGAGGATAAACAATATTTTGAACGATTTAAACGAAACTACAATGCAAGGAATAAGAAGCCGGCAGCAAAAGATTGACTTTATACGCAAGATAAAGTTGGGTGAAATATCAGCCGATCAGCTATTTATTTCTACCCTTGACATGGACAGGTGTACCGTAGCAGAGTTAAATTTCCTGCATGATATGCTGGTAAAGGGAGAAACCGAAAGGATCGTTATTCCTGATGGATGCAGAAAGCAAATTGAACAATTAAAAAAAGATTATGCAACAAGATAAGATACCCAAAACACGACAGGGAAAAATAAAGTTCCTCAATGACCTGAAGGCTGGAAAAATCACTATTGCGGATATTGCCGGCGATAGCTTCACCTTATGGGATAGCGACGGCGATCATTACACCAATACCGGAACAGGAGAAATGATAACCCGGAATGAGTTTGAAGCGCTATCGCTAAAAGGGACACATATTATACTGGTCCCTGCAGATGGATGCGATCCTATAGAAGATTAATAACTCAAAAACAAAATTTTATGGCATACACAACAAAGTATAGAATCCCCTTATTATCGCCTGGTGTAGCGGGAGTAATTGGAAGCGAAGTCCGGATTGATATACTCATTAAAGAGCGTGACTATAACGGGA
The DNA here is from genome assembly GCF_035445465.1 of Agriterribacter sp. Taxonomy (NCBI): domain Bacteria; kingdom Pseudomonadati; phylum Bacteroidota; class Chitinophagia; order Chitinophagales; family Chitinophagaceae; genus Agriterribacter; species Agriterribacter sp. Next base: position 15,145 of record NZ_DAOMQT010000049.1, on the reverse strand, counting down.
GCGCCACGGTATTAAAGGGTACAGCCGGTGTGGCAGAATTACAATACCGGGATAATGACGAAAAAAAATACCCATCAATTCAGGGATCCGGATTAGATATCCATTTCTATAGTGAAAGCGACTTCAATTTAGAAGACGTTATTACTGCGGACGATTTTCAATATAAGACCTCGGTTGTTATTGATGCTGATGAAAATGCCAAGGAACTTTGGACAGGCTTTTTAGTAACCGATGATTGCTTTGAATCAATGCAGGACGATCCAAAGGAAATTACTTTGAGGGCAACCGATGGGCTTGGGCTGCTTAAAAACAATCCATTGTATGATATTGATGTTTATGAGAAAAAAACATTACTTGAAATCATTGAGCGCTGTTTGTCCTTTACTGGCTTAGAGCTTGATTTACTGATTGAATGTAATGTATTTGAGCAGTCCATGAGCGATAGAACAGATGACCCGGCGGCACACCCCTTTAACCAATGTATGGTTCATACTACATCATTCTTAGAGGATGCTAACACTTACAAAAATTGTTATGAGGTTCTTGAATCCATTATGACATCTTTTCAATGCGGCATCTTTCAGCAGAATGGCGCATGGCACATTATGAGAAAACATGACCGATGGAATCAGTCCATGCTGTATGCTACGCGTTTGCAGTATCCCTATACTTCAAATGTTGGCGTTGCCCATGTTTACGATTATCAAATCCCTGTAGACAGCAAAGAAAGATATCCCATAAATGCAGATCATATAAAAAGCTTTACGGGTGTATCCAAATATAGCAGGATACAGTATGATTACAATCCGCCTTTTCAGATGCCGCGTAATAATAACTTTTTGCAGGGTAGTTTATTTGCTCCCATTTCGGGACCAAGTAACATTGCAACCCGGATAGATTTCTGGACTTTTGAGGATGCTTTTGGAGCGATTCCCAAAACACCCTATAGAAACCAGATCTATGATCCCGAAACCGGAGCTCCAAAAGAAAGCTATATAGTATTACCCAGGCGTAACCCAACGGAGCAAGGGGAGACCGGCAGGTTGAAAAGTTCAATTGTTGAGGTCAGCTATCAGGATCGGGTAAGAATATCAGGTGAATGGAAGCCAAAATACGATTATGGCAGTGATAGCGAGTTTGCGCAAATGTTCATTGTAAGAATATTGCTATACGGCAAAAGTGGGACTACTTATTCTTATGATACAACGATAAATACTGAAAGCGGAATACCTGATAAGCTTTGGAGTACAAACATTAATAATCCTGTTAAGTTTTCATACAGGATTAGGGCCGCAAAGGACTGGCAAACCTTTGATGTGGAAACATTAGGTATGCCGGAAGATGGGGATTTGACTATTGAAATATATAATTCCAGTTGGGGGCCAGATAACAATGAATTATGGTATCGTAATATTCGCTTTGACTGGCTTTTGTTCGTGAATAATACTACTCAGATAAAAGGGGAGTATGATAAATTGGAAAACAGTGGCACATTCAGGAATAACGCAGAGCTGAGTATTTTAGTAGGCGATGCCCCTAAAAGAATTATTTCCGGTGCATTATTCCGCACCGATGGCGTTACCCTGACAAGTAGCTGGCACCGGCAGGGCAAAGACGAAACCGAACGGCTGATAAGGTTAAACGATATTAGCCTGTACCAAAGCACTTACCGGTTGTATACAAGTATTGACGGTTCATTTTTGGGTAACACTTACACCACACAGACGGAAGGAAAGGGCTTAGTTGGCCCCGCCAATATTTTTACATTCACACACGATCCTCTTTTAAATAAAGCGTACACGCCAACCAATATGGATATTTCTTTGGGATCGAACACATTTCGCATGTCTGCAAAAGAATTCTTTGACAGCATAAAAGACAAAGGCGATCCGCAGGGTGATCAAAAATACTTTGGATATTTATACGAGTAGACCCTTTGAATGAATTAACTTTATACTATCTACACTACCAGCAGACAACACACATTCCAATCTTTAATACCAGCAGGCGTGATGGTAGCGATGGTTGCCGGCTGCGGGGCGCTGGTCCCGATCTTATATTGTTTCTCGAACGTCAGAGGCGCTCACAAAACCGCTCATTTTAACCACTCCATATATTTCAGATTTAAAACTTACCCCCGGTTATTCTTGGCCGGGGGTTTTATGTGTAAAGAATCCGAATTTTCCGATGCTATAAAAAAGCCCGGAATTACTTCCAGGCTTAAATAAGTATGCATATCCCCTGCAATTCATTCGCGATTTCGTTGTAATTCGGAAACAATATCCTTAATTCCACGTATGATAAAGTACAGGTCTTGATTCTCGCCTTCCCGGCCTTTTACGCCTAAGATGTCTGTAAATGCTGCGTCCAGGATGCTAAATACATCGTCTTTGTGCATATCCAATAATGGGCGAACGTTAGAGGTAACGCTTATTTCAATTGTTTTCATTGTTGTTGATTTTATTGACTTATTGATTTTTGATTTTTAAAGCTTCATTAATCGGATCTTCAATTATTTGAAGAACTTTCTTTACAGTCATAACGTCATAATGAAGAGACTGTGCCTCTTTGAAATTATTGCTTCCATTTACGTGCTGCGACCATAGGTAGCCATTAAATATCTCATCTAAGGCATCTGCCAATGGCTGCGCACATAGTTTGTTAACTTCGTTTATCGCCATGCTTAATTCCTTAAACTGATATTCAGTAAGATTGATTGATACCGTTTGTACTATGCTCATATAGATATTGTATTTAGTCGTTAGGTAAAAGTGTATTTAGTAATACCTTCAGATCCCTGACAACCAAAAAAAACTCGGCTGACATTCCGGTATTAGTATGATCCTGCGCACAAAGGGCGTTTAACAGTAAGCTGTCCAAAGTTTGGCTTACCTCTTGCTTCCCGCCATAAGTACTATCAAAGTCATATATCGCCTTTTCTGACGAATCGTATTTGTCTTCCATCATAGTTGTATAGTTTATTTGTGAATAATGATTAAGCCGCCTGTTTTTCTTTATGACGATCTTTTTCACACTCTTCTGCAATTGCGGATATATCCAAAAGGGTTTCAATCTCTTTTACCCATTTTATAATATATCCTTCATTTACGCCCCGGTCTGCCGCATCGCAGGCCATGCATTTTAATAGATGGATAGCACCTTCACTAATACCTTCGCTGCCAAAAACGTTAAACCATTCGTCTATTACTTCGGCAAGCTTAGAAAGAATGGTCTGATTGTCTGCGGTCATTTGTGAAATCCATGTTTCAAGATGATTTTCCATCATGTATACAATTGGAAAAGTGTGGCTTTCTTTGCCTTTAGTATACTTTTCATAATATCCGGTCCACGTAACGGACTCTGCTAAGAATCTTAATAACCCTACCGGGCTCCGAAAACGCTTTACCAAAAGTTCTGCAGCTTTGTAGCAATGTTCTTTAATTTTCATGTGTAGTTGTTTTGAGAGTTAAAATTTGATTTTTTATCCGGCCATCCATTGCAATAACCCGGCTTTGTAGGTCTTACTTATCGGTATAAGGGTGCCGCCTATTTGTACCGCTTCATCTTCAATGATTGCCGCCTTTCGTATGTTAACGATAAAGCAGCGGTGTACCCTGACAAATGCATTGGGATTAACCATTGCAGCAAAGTTTTTCATTGTTGAATGTGTGATATACTTCCTTTCAGGCGTAATTATTCGGATGTAATCACCGGCAGACCTAATGTGTAGTATTTCGTTGTTATGAAGCTGTATGAGCTTCTTATCTTGGACGAAAGAGATATAGTTTGAGTTATTCATGAGCAAAGGGTTTTAGGCAGGTTAGTAAATCTTTAAGGCTACGCATAAAGAAAAAGGTATCTCCTCCGTCTCCACTGCCATTTTTATCAATAGTGTATAGCGCATCCTGTGTGATGTTATCAATAAGCTTTAAATAATCTTTATCATCCCATGTGTGAGTAAAAAAATTATTAATAGCCTCAGATAAGGCTGCTGGTAGTTGTGGATTGTTCATTGTATTTGTTTGTATGGTTAATAATTAAGCAGCTTGCTTTTGAGTTTCGGTGTCCAAATAGTCCACTTCTTGGAGTGATTCGGCAACTTCATAAAAACATGTGTAAAAGTCCATCCATTCGCTAACGGTGGGCGCTCCATTCATACCCTCAATCTCTGCTTTTGAAGTTATATACACCACTTCCGTAACCCATCTATTAAGCCGGGCGCAGCCAATGTTTTTGTTCAAATACCGAAGATTATTTTCAAGATCCCATAGATTATTATCAATCCAAGGCTCCGCTAAGTCACTAAGAAGTACCATTGTTATATTATGAGTGCTGTGCAAACCGGCTATGCCTGAATCTTTCTTACTGTATTCATAAACAAGCTGGGCGGTTTTGGATAAAAAATATACAAGAAGAGATGGGGAGACAAAAACCTTAATAATTTTTGAGGCGGCATTGCTGTAAATCTGGTCAACTTTATTATTTTTTTTCATGATTGTCGTTTTGAAAGTGAAGTAATACGGGTATGATTAAAAACGGAATTTAGATTTCAATATCAGGCTGCATTAGGATCGCCATAAGTTCCCCGCGGGAGGAAGATTGGAATCTTAACAAATCCTAACATTTTAACTTAACTAAAGGATACTATCGGGACCGCTTTTTACTCTTAGGTGTGGGCTTGTGCTTAGCGACTTTTACAAATGGGGGGCGGTCCTGCTGCCCTGTCCAAGGCTTGTAAGTTGTTTCAATGGGGATGCTCATGGCAAATATGAGTTCCGTGTAGCGGAGTTTCTGCTGAAGATTTGAATGTGTCATGTCTGTTGTTTTAATGTTTCATAAAGATAACCGGGTTAACCGAGATAACCAATGATGTTTGGTAAAAAGTTATCCACATTAACTAAGTTATTTCAGTTAACCGCTTTTAATATTATCTTTGTTATAAATATTTAATATGGCTCCGGTAAAAAAATCAGTCACACCAGGTCAGACAACCATACCCCAGGTGGGGGTTAAGAGAGTACCTGTTGCAGTATTAGACAAATTGCAGGCTATTGCTACGCTTGAAGGTGTACAATACAATGAAATATATAACTTGGCTTTTGTTAAGCTTATAGAAGCCTATGAGGTAAAGAATGGAAAAGTAAAGGTCCGTCCTAAAGGGAAAGGATTAGAGGGAATTTAATTGTTTAAATTTATAACCTCATGTCCGGAAAGATTATAAGGTTACCTCGAGCCATTAGGGGTGATGGTTTAAAAAAGCCATGCCGCCTGCCCAGGAAAGATACAATAACGAAAAAAAGCCAAAATGGATAATGCAAAAATATTAAAAGCAGTAAAAACCTCGATTGAGAACGAAAACAGGATAGATGATGAAGCAGCAGCTGAACTACTTGGTATAACTAAAAAGACGCTACAAAATAGGATACATCGAATACCGGGATACCTGTATACAATAAGCCCGGTAAATGGGAAAAGATTTTGGTATAAAGATAAACTAATGGGTACATAACCAGTGGCCACATGGACAAACTAAAGGTTGTGAAGAAAGCAAGAAAATAATACCCTTAGATATGCCCAAACCTAAACAGGAAATAAATACTAAATATGGAAAACGAAATTTTAAAAGCACTGGCTGAAATAAAAAGCCTTCTGCTTTCCAATAAAAAGGTTCTTACTACCGAAGAAGCCGCGGTCTTTCTTGGCATGTCGAAAAGTAAGCTATACAAGCTCACCGCATCACGGGTAATACCGCACTCAAAGCCGACAAATGGACTTTTGTTTTTCGATAGGGATGAAATATCTAGATGGGCACTGGACGCTAAGGTGATTGACCCGAAAGAGGAAGCCGAAAAATATCTAAATAGAAGTACCCAGAAGCTTAAATTAAATTGCTGCGTAGTTTTATCTCTATTCCAGCCATTACTTCATTACATCGCTTTAATTCGCCCCTTGCCAAGTCAATTGCATCTCTTAATGTTTCGCCATCTCTGCGCCTCCCCTGCAATATCGCCTCAATGGTCCTTTTTGAGTAGACGGATGTATTGAGCAATCTGGTACTCGGTGCTATTAACTTTCTAATTACTGCCAACTGTTCATCATCTAATCCATCATCGAGAACTTTGTTCTCATGCAAAATTTTCTGTTTTTCTCCTTTCGTCATAATGTAGTATTGTTACTACAAAGGTATGCGAAAAATCATATTGTAGTATCATTACTACACAATAAATTTAATGTCATCCAGACGGGTAGCAATAACCATCCCCCAGGTTAACCCCCAAGATATTTTTATCCAGTGTTTTAATATATTTTGCTGTAGTGTACAGCGCTTTTTATTTTCGAATTTATTAGCATTTGTGACCCCATTGGGGTTACGTACGCAAAGAGCATTTTTTGCTTCGTATATTGAGAAAAAGCAAGCATAATGGATACCATACCCACTCATGAAGAGCTGCAGGAAGTAAAAAAGTTTAACCGCCATATTGAATGGCTGAAGCGAAAGGAGCTTAAAGAAGGTTACACCGCCTCGGCGGGCGAAGTGATGAAAATTACCGGGTGGAGCCGGGAGAAATTAAGGGGCCATCGAGAGCGGGGCACTGTTAGATCAAAGAAAATGGGTAATAGATTTCGGTATGATTTAAGCAGCCTGCCAGAAATCTATCAGCAGAAGATTATTTATACCACAAATCAGGCAGTGCAACAAATAAATGAAACTACAATTGCCAATCCACACCATATGGAGGAACAATTTTCATCCGGGAATAAAAAGGGGACACCAAACCTTATCAATCCTGAATTCTTTAATATTTATTTTAAAACCGCATCTATCTCGTTTTGATAACCGCAAACCAAGCACCTCAAATATCTAAATATCTGCAAGGTTATGACACCGGAGCAAGAAAAACGAATAGGTAAAATGCCGCCGGAGATTCGGTATATCCTGGGATCCGGGAATGATAGATTTATAAGAAAGGAGTACTTAAAAATTCAAGTCTGATTTTTCAGACATTTTTTTAGTTATGCTGGCATACACATACCCGATCATTTCGTGAATTGCCTCTATTTTTGATTTCCATGTTTGACGAAGTGCTTCGCTTTCTGTTTTATAATCATAGAAATTACCTATCAAATACTTTCCGGCATCGCTTGAACTAAACGCGGTTGGTGATTCCGTATTCGTTCTAATATCAGTCACGACAACTTTATATTTGTTATCTTTTAGTAATATCTTCAGAACAAAATTAGCCTCCCCTATCGCGTCCGACTTCCTCGCCTTTTTGCCTTTAGCTAACTGGAAAATAAATTCCACAGATCCATTACATATAATTACGCCAGCCTGCCTGTCGTCTGTGTTTATCGGCACCGCCGAAGACTTAAACGATTCCGCTACCCAACTCTTAGCTTTAGTATATAATTCATCTTTTGTACCGCTTATCTCATAAACAGAATCATATACTATCTCTTTTGTTTCAGGATTAAAGGGAATGCTTTGCCCCCACAACAGCACCGGCATTAACATCACCATTAACATTATCTTTCTCATTTGCTTATAAATTTTATTTATATTATCTTTGATTCAAATAGATTTTATTTATGAGGATATTGATTTTGGCTATGGTGCTGGTTTTTCCTTTGTTGTGTTTTTCTCAAAACAACCCTTTTTATTTCCCTCCAAAAGACGATACAATAAAATGCATAGCCATAATTTACGATAACCCAAAACTGACAAGCGACAAGTTTGTACCGTTCGAGATTAATAAGTGTTGGGCTGTCGTAAAATATATACCACAGTATATATATGATACAATCACTTACAAAAAACAGGTTTTAAAAATATTGGATTACCATAAAACTAACGTTGCAAAAAACTGCTTCTTTCTTAAGACTGAAGAGTGGTAACTATAGCCTTTTAATAAGTTCTAATATCTCATCCACCCAATAGCATCGCGCCAAACCAAAATTAGAGCCATCCTTACCAGGTTGTCCCAGGTGCCCGTAAACAATTCCTATTAATCCGGGTTTTTTGCCAAATACACCCGTCTCTGAATATACGGGGCTTCCGGAATTTCCGGGATACGAAAATGCATCTAATAAGAACTCTTTTTTTGTATCACTCTTCCATGCAACAATACCTCTTCTTACTAAAGGAGTTAACTTTTCATCATTATAGCTATCCGGTATCGTGAATCCATATGAGTGTCCAATGCCAAAGGGGAATCCTACAAAATAAACTGGCGTGCCTAATTTGACATCATTTTTACTTTTGATCAAACTTAAAGGCAGTGATGTTGTTTTAAAAACTTTCACTGAATCCGTCCCAATATTAATGCCGGAAAATGAAGGCACCTTAAAAATAGCGATATCCAAACTTTCGTGTGGCAGGTAATTTACTCCATATTTTAGGAAAACTTTTGTATGTAAATTATACCCGTCCAAGACCCACGCCTGCCCATCAACTGTAACTGTATCTATTTTGTAACGCATCATAAATCTAAATGCAGAATCGGTAACCGCTGATTTGATATAGATATACCCATTTCTCAAAACATGTTCATTCGTTACAACAATTAATTCGCCCGGATTGTTGTAATTATAAATACAGAAACCAGTACCATGCGGAATAATTTTTCCTAAACTATCCTCCTTTTCAAGGGATACAACGCAATCAATAAGTTCTGTTGAAAAATATCCCTGCCCCTGCGCAACCTGGGCGAACAATAATAGTACAAACAGTATCTTTCTCATTTTTGGCAAGTCTTTTAAAAGATTATGGGTATTTGGTAGGATGTTGATTATCTAAAGTATATAATTTTATTTTAAACTATGAAAGTTTATACATAAATCGAATAAAAAAGCCCGGAATAAAAACCCCGGGCGGTTGCTAACCTATGAAAAACACCGTTACTAATTTAGTGTATTATTTTTACAATTGCAATGCCTTTATATAAATTCACCATAGCATTAAGGGACCAGGTAAAGCCCATTACAGGCATCCGGGAGATTGCTATCCATGATATAGATACAGTTTACCGCACTTACAAGCTAAAGGCAGAAACACAGTACAGCGAATACCGGATATCCTCTTTTGATGTAGTAATGATCAGTAAGCTATCGGATGAGGGGAAGAGCTTTTTGACGCAGAAAAGGAAGCCGCTTTTGTAAAGGGGTACGATTTCAAATCCGACCCCTTCGCCATGATGGTGAACCCCGGATATTGCCCCAATTTTGGGGACACCCTTCACACCCGTTCGTATTAAGTACGAACCCCGGTTTTTATTGACAGGGGGTTTTTATGGGCAAAAGCGAGTGTTATTACAATTTTTGTTACCCTGCTGTTACTTCATACCTAACAATATAATAAGAATATATTGATAATTAATTAGTTACAATCATAGGTATTGAACCAGTCCCGGGCACTTTAAAAGTCTGTAAGTAATTAATTTACAGGCTTTTTTATTTCTGTCAACTATCATTTTTTACCGGTTTTTACTGCATTCTCCCACTATTTCTGACAGAAAAATGACAGACCTGATCAATGGGAGGAAACCCTTTACAAAAAGGCATTACTCAGGGTTAATTTTTTTCCTGCTGTTATTCGTATTGCCTGAATGCGTTTTCATGCGCCTGTTTTACCTGGTCGGCCAAAGATCGTGGTTCAATTACTTTCATGTTATCGCCAAAGGAAAGCAGCTCCATTAATAAATCGTGTGTCAGGCAAAGCCGCAGTTTGATTTTCGTTTCTTCGTCGTTGTCCGCTAAAACCTGCTGCGTGTCATGCAAGGTCCGTATTTCCCTTGCGGAACAATTCCAAAGTGGCATTGTCATTCAGCGGCAGATCCGCTTCGCTTATTTGCAGACTGTATTTTGCATTAATATACGCCAATCGTTTTTTTAAACTTTCCGCCGCGTTTAAATGTTTTAGTATCATTGCATGTTTCTGATTGCTGCAACAAAAGTAGGGGCATGGAACGCCAAAGTATGTCGCCCTGGAAATTTCTTTTAAAAGAATTTTATCTGTTTCACGCCGGCCCAACGTAAATTATATTTTGCGGGACGGAGTCCCGGAAGAACACAGGGAGTGCGAAGCCGGAGAATGCGCACAGCGGTGTAGGGGAGGCAGATTACAGGTTGCAAGGTGCAAGGCACAGGTTACATGAACAAACAAAGAAGTATCATTAACCAATCAACTATTCAACCAATTAACCACTTTTCACTTCAGCTTATTCTTTTCAGCCCCCTCATTGGCAATGTTCGTTGAATAATGCTAACTATAATGCAAGGCGGGATGCATAAAAAACACAGCAGTATAGTTTGGAGGAATGTATAAGCTGATCTATCTTAGAATATTGTTTATATTTTACAATATTAACCCTGTTAGCATGATTGCTTTTCGCTGTCAGTTAAGACTCATTATAACGTGCTGTTTTTTAGCGCTGGGCATCAACCTGAACGCACAGCAACCTGGTAAACAGATCCGGGTGATAGTAATTGGAGCGCATCCGGATGATTGTGACCTGGATGCGGGAGGTACTGCTGCTATTTTTGCCTCAATGGGACATGCTGTTAAATTTGTATCGGTAACAAACGGAGATGCCGGTCATCAAACCCAGGGAGGAGAAATGCTTGCAAAGAGGCGGGCAGAGGAAGCAAAAGAGGCCGGAAAACGCTTTGGGGTGGAGTATGATATACTCGACAATCACGATGGCGAACTGGAGCCTGTTCTGAAAATACGATTGCAGCTTATAAGAAAGATCAGGGAGTGGAACGCGGATATAGTCATTGCTCCCCGTCCGAATGACTATCATCCCGATCATCGTTACACTGGTGTGCTGGTACAGGATGCAGCCTATATGGTGGGAGTTCCTAACATAGTGCCAGATTGCCCCCCCTTAAAGAAAAATCCTGTTTTTTTATATACCCGGGATCATTTCAAACGCCCCAACCCTTTTCGTGCTGATATCTCGGTAGATATTACGGCTGTGTTCGATAAAAAAGTACATGCACTGGACGCACATCAGTCACAATTTTACGAATGGCTGCCCTGGATAGGTGATTATATATCAGAAGTGCCGGCTGATGCAACCGCGAGGAAAAAGTGGCTTGGACAACGATATGCTGGTGCCATTTCAAACGAAACACGTGCCGTGCTGGAAAAGTTTTATGGAAGTACAAGAGCAGCGCAGGCTAAATATGCCGAGTCGTTTGAAATATGCGAATATGGTACACAACCTTCAGAAGAAATGATACGAAGATTGTTCCCGATGTTGGGAAAGTAAAGTGATATTTTGGGTTAGAGTATTATTATTTTCCCATTGTATACCAGCCTTCGGCAGCCCGCATATCTTCTTTGCGCACAACGCCAAGCGAATACGGCACAGAAGCTACCCGGCCATTCACCTTGCTGTATCTGCTAAAATCTTCTCCAAACATTTCCGGTCCATGTAATAGTATATTATTATCGCCACTAATGTTTTAAGGAAGCATTTGCCTGCAACGTTGATCCGGTTAGAAACGCTTTTACAAAAGCATCGTCTGTAAGCCGGGGATATAATGCACAGATACGGTCAATTTCTTCAGCCTGGCCCGGAGACAACTGTTCTTCGGCGTTCAGGCACCAGGTTCCTGCCATCAATCCCTGCCGGCGCAATACTTCGTGTATACCTGCAATGCAGCCTTTAAAATTATGCCGGGCATCAAAAATAACAGCATTCATATCCGTTACCGCAATGCCTTCTGATAACAGTTGCGCATAATCGCCATTATTATTTGCCAATGCTTTCTTTACTTCATGAAACAGGGCTACTGATCTTTGCGTCCATACGGCCCAATGCCCCAGCAAGCCTCCAACAAATCTTTTTTCAACCTGCTTGCCTGCTACCGGAAACCGGTAAGGGGTTACCAGGTCTGCAATAATATTATCATCATTACCTGTGTATAATGCAATATCATCACGCCTGGAGGAATTGCATACGGCCCTTACCACGTCTAATGTTTGATAGCGGTTGAAAGCAGCAACCTTTATCGCGTGCACATTCGTAATGTCCGAAAAATCCCTCCAGAACGCATAACTCAGAATGCGGCCGCCCACTGCAGGCTGCAGGTAAAAGCCAAAAACAGGGATCACTGCTGCGATCTTCTCTGCTCTCTTTATTAACTCAGCTTCTGAATAATTGTTGAGCCCACCCATGCTCACCAGCCCCAGGTGATACCCATACTGGGCAGCAAGTTCGGCCTCTTTAACTGCAGCATCAACGGGGCCAACAATACCCGCAACTTTTATGAAGGGACGATCAAGATTTGCCTGTTCTATTTCTTCAGCGGCCAGTTTTAAAACAGACTCCAGCATATTGAATTCAGGTTTCCTGATCTCGAACTGAGTAGTGTGAACACCTACGGCTAAGCCACCCGCCCCGCTGGCTATATAGTACTGCGTTAGCATCCGCTGCCTTTTTTCGTCTATTTGTAACTGTTGGGTTAAGGCCAGCGGATGGGCCGGTATTACGGTGCCTTGCTGTAACAAGCGGCTGATATCAGTATCTAATGGTTTCATTTTTACTTTTTTAAAACTGACCTTCTCTTTCCTGGAAATGTGTGGGCTTGTTAATTGTTTCGCCACCCTGTTTCACCCAATCTGCTAACAAAGCAATCATTTGTTTTAAAGTTACCCGCGGATATCCAAAAAGCCTGAAAGACTCTGATGCATTACTTAATAGCGCCGTGGATTGTTCTTCATGAATAAAAAGAGGTTCTCTTTCAAATTGTTTTCCAAACTCCGCTGCAATCCAGCGAACAGGCGCCGTTTCAGGACCTGTGATATTTACAATTTTAGCCGGTGTTGCGCAATGCAATAAAGCCCTTATGGCCATTTCATTGGCATCACCCTGCCAGATCACATTTACATGACCCATGCTCAGATCAATGGCCTTACCGGCGTAAACGGATTTGGCAATCTCCGGCAATACACCGTAACCAACATCATTGGCATAGTTTAACCGGTAAATAAAAAGCGGCGTATTGTATTTTGAAGATCCATATTGAAACATTCTTTCCCTGCCCAGGCAGCTTTGGGCATATTCACCCACAGGACCTGTTGCCTGCTCTTCGCTTGCGCCTCCCAACGCTACCTGCGATAGCGGGTATACATTGCCGGTAGAAAATACTACAATACGCGAATCCTTATATTGTAAGGCCACCCGTCCGGGCAGGTATGCATTCATAGCCCATGTAAACCACGCTTTGCCGGTAGTGCCAAATTTTTGGCCGGCCATGTATAATACGTTTTCCACCTGTGGTAAGCCCTGCAGTTGCTCATCTTCCAGCATATCTACCGCGTGGGTTTCGATACCGGCAGCCTGTAATTGCTGCTGCAGGCCAGGTTCCGAAAAGCGGGAGGCTGCAATTACCCTTTTGGAAATGCCGGCTTTATCAATGGCTTTTTTGGCAAGAATGGTAAGAGCCGGTCCCATCTTACCGCCTGCGCCCAGCACCAGTATGTCTCCTTTTATTTTTACCATATCGGCAATCAAAGCATCCGATGGTTCCAGCAATGAATGATACAGTTGTTCAATATTTTTCATGTAATAATTATTTTAAAAACATATCCCTGGAATTGATAAGCGCCAGGATAATAACACCACTTCTCTCTTATCACCGAAAGCAACGAACGATCTGTAACAATGCCTATGTGCACAGCCATTGATGTAAACACGTACATAAAAAAAAAGGCCAGCGCCACAATCCATAAAAGCGAAAATCCATACAACGATCCTGATTTAGATGTTATGGTCATCTTGCTTGGCCCAAAAACCAAAGCTGCAGTTATCAATCCCGGCCCTGAAGATTGCAGAGGGAATAAGAATTGAGAATTGGTTCAAGCGAAAATAAAACTTTTACTTCAACCTGTTTTTTTCAACCCCTTCATTGGTAATCACCACGGGTTTGATCAGTCCGTTTTCATCAAAATACATGCGGTCTATACAGGTTATTCTGGCATTGCGGTCGGTTTCCGTTAAAGGCCGGCGATGGTAAACCATATACCATTGGTCGGCGCCGGGCTTGTGGATAACGGAGTGGTGACCGGCGCCGGTAGCAATCTTCGGATCCTGCTGTAAAATTTTATCTATTCTTTTAAAGGGCCCAAACGGCGAACCGGCAATGGCATAAGCCACGCTGTAATCGGGGCCCGTCCAGCCGCCTTCCGACCACATGAAATAGTATTTGCCGTTGCAGATAAACATAAAAGGGCCCTCCACGTATCCTTCCGGCGTAATTTCTTTGAACGTTGTTCCGTCTTCAAAAGGAATAAAGCCGGTAAAGTCATCGTTGAGTTGGGCAATGTTGCAATGCCGCCATCCGCCATATATTAAATAATACTGCCCGGTGCTGTCTTTAAAAACAAACTGGTCAATAGGCTGGGCGCCATTGTGAAATTGATCTACCAATGGTTTGCCCAGCAAATCCCGGAATGGGCCTGCCGGCTCATCGGCCACCGCAACGCCAATACCGCCCTTTTCCTGGTTGCTCTGAATATCGTTGGCGCCAAAGAATAAATAGTACTTGTTTTTTTTCTCTACGATAGCCGGCGCCCATAAGGCCCGCTTAGCCCATTTAATGGAGGCAGTATCTACTATGCGGCTGTGTTTCGTCCATTGAATAAGGTCGGGTGATGAAAAAGCGTCTAAAAAAACCTGTTTGTCGTAAGGCGCGGAGTAAGTAGGATAGATCCAGTAGGTATTATTGAAAATAATGCCTTCCGGGTCGGCATACCAACCGGGGAATACGGGGTTGCCCGACTTTTCTGCTGCTTTCTTTTTTTGTGCATGGAGGCTGATCATACAAACCAGCATTACGCCTGTTAATATTGTTTTTTTCATAATGCCTTTTTGCGAAACTAAGTTAAGTAAAGATGTGATATATAATAAATTGCTTTAATCCGGCATAGTGTTCTTTATGCTTTGATATGCACCCGTAACCTTTGCTTGTAAAGCAATTGGGAAAGAAAAGCGCCTCCGGAAGAACTGTTTTTATGTTAATATAATTCATGCTGAAACCCTATCTTTGCCCCCAATTTAAACTTTTGTAAACGCTTTTTTCTATGCAACTGAAAGGTTTGGTCTCTGTTTTTGCGATTGCATTGATTGCTATATCC
>NZ_DAOMQT010000048.1:0-31569 GCF_035445465.1 Agriterribacter sp. | reverse complement strand
CAACCAGCCGTTTGAAAAAAGAATTATTCTATTTTTACCGGACAGCAATGATTCGAAGCCGGAACTTCGAAATTCGAGGAATACAGAAAGCCATAAGCTATGGGCAGAAAGGAGTATTCATTCTGTCACAGTAAACTCACCTGATACCTGACTGCTGATAGCTCCTCTACAGATTGACACGCAGGTGTTTTTTATGTATCCAGAACAGCCGGTATCTTACAGCAAGGGAGATCGCTTTTATAAGGGAAAACCTTTGGGCATCGTAAGTAAGCGTTGAAAAGATGACCTTCCCGTTCTTAATTTCCTTTACATACTGTAATGCGGTTCCTTTAGGTGTTTTCTTATATCTGTATAATACAAATCTCATGCAAGGGTAGGCGTAAACTTGTAGCGAAAGTATCGGTAAGAACTGTGCATTCCAATTTTTTTCGATGAATGAATGACGCCTACTGTAAAAGGTTTTTGATCTCGTTGAGCTTCAGCAATGCCTCAACAGGAGTAAGCCGGTTAATATCAAGGTTCTCTAATATTTGGCGCATGTGCTGGAATGTTTCGGTATGTATATCAAAAATGGAAAGCTGCAATTGAGGCGCGGAGAGCTGCTTTACCGTGCTGGCGAGGGCGCCTACATCATTATCCGCATGTTTTTCTTCTAATTGTTTTAAAATGGTATTGGCCCGGTCAATCAGGGAAGGAGGCATGCCGGCCATTTTAGCTACATGAATACCAAAGCTGTGCGTACTGCCGCCTGGCGCCAGCTTGCGGAGGAAGATAACTTTGTTTCCCGCTTCTTTATTGGTGATGTGATAATTTTTTACCCTGGGTAACTTGTTTTCCAGTTCATTCAGCTCATGATAATGCGTGGCAAATAATGTTTTGGGCGCAAAGGGAGAGTGATGCAAAAACTCCGCGATGCTCCAGGCAATGGAAATGCCATCGTAGGTAGAAGTGCCTCTTCCGATCTCATCCAGCAAGATAAGGCTTGCGGCGGAAATATTATTGATAATACTGGCCGTTTCATTCATTTCCACCATGAAGGTAGATTCGCCTGCGCTTAAATTGTCTGATGCACCAACCCTTGTAAATATTTTATCTGTTATTGGTATATAGGCTGTAGCGGCAGGTACAAAGCTCCCGGTATGGGCCATTAAGGTAATAAGCGCGGTTTGCCGCAGCAGGGCGCTCTTGCCACTCATATTAGGTCCGGTAAGTATAATGATCTGCTGATCTTCGGGATCAAGCACAATGTCGTTGGCAATATATTGTTCACCGGCAGGCAGGTTGCGTTCTATTACCGGGTGGCGGCTTTCTTTGAGTTCAAGCTGGCGGCCTTCATGCAATTGAGGTTTTTTATATTTGTATTGCAGTGCATTACCGGCAAAGCAGATGAGGCAATCTAATACGGCCAGTATGCTGCCGTTTACCTGCATCGGCGCAATGTAGTCCTGGAGTTCTAATAATAATTTATCGTACAGTTCCAGCTCTATCCGGAATATCTTATCCTCCGCACCTGTAATCTTTTCTTCATAATGTTTTAATTCCGGCGTAATGTAGCGCTCGGCGTTGGTAAGCGTTTGCTTGCGTATCCAGCTTTCCGGTACTTTGTTTTTATGGGAATTGGTTACTTCCAGGTAATAGCCAAACACATTATTAAAGCCTACTTTAAGAGAAGAAATGCCGGTAGACTGGGTTTCTTTTTGTTGTAACTCCAGTAAATATTCTTTCCCGCCGGTGGCAATACCACGCAGCTCATCCAGTTCCTCATGCACGCCCTTGTTAATAATGTTTCCTTTGCCGGCCTGTACCGGGGGATTATCAATGATCTCCCGGTTGATCTTTTCAGCAATATAATGACAGGAATTGAGCGCATCGGCCAACCGTTTCAGGTAATCGTTACTGCTGTTGATACAGGTGTTTTTGATTTGCTCAATATGCTGCAGCCCCCGGGCTATTTGTTTAATTTCCCTGGGGTTGATCTTCCGTAAAGAAATTTTACTCACCAGCCGTTCCACATCGCCGCATTGCTTTATATGCTGGGCAACACTATTCCTGCAATCGGTTTCTTTAATAAAATATTCCACCAGGTTCAGCCTTTCATTAATACGGCTGATATCTTTCAGGGGCAGCACGATCCATCGCTTCATCAAACGGGCGCCCATAGGCGAAACCGTATTGTCCACTACTTTTTGCAATGTCTGGCCGCTGTCTGAGCTATTGCCTAACAGCTCAAGATTGCGGATAGTAAAACGATCCATCCATAAATGATCGTCCTTATCAATGCGCTGTATAGCGGTAATGTGCTGCAGGTTGGGATGTTCGGTATCTTTAAGATAATGCAATACCGCGCCGGCCGCCACTATGCCTGCCGGCATGTCTTCAATGCCAAAACCTTTCAGGGAATGGGTGCCAAAATGTTTCAGTAAGCTTTCGGCGGCATAAGCTTTGTCAAATAACCAGCTTTCGAGGGCATAGGTATAGAACTTTGATCCAAACGTTTCTTTGAACTGTTTCTGAAAGCTCCGTTGAAAAACCACTTCCGCGGGTTTGAGGCTTTGCAGTAGTTTGTCTGCATATTCCGTATTGCCTTCCGCCATAAAAAATTCACCTGTGGAAATATCAAGAAAAGCGGTACCTACAATATTTTCATCGAAATAAACACCTGCTAAAAAATTATTACTGTTATGCTCCAGCAGCTTATCGTTGGTAGCTACACCCGGGGTAACCATTTCCGTTACACCGCGTTTTACAATACCCTTTGCCTGTTTGGGGTCTTCGAGCTGATCGCATATAGCAACGCGGTAACCGGCTTTTACTAATTTATGGAGGTAGGTATCTAAAGCATGGTAGGGAAACCCGGCCAGCTCGGATGAGGTTGCAGCGCCGTTGTTTCTTTTGGTTAGGGTAATACCCAGCACACGGGAGGTGATAATTGCGTCTTCGCCAAAGGTTTCATAAAAATCGCCCACGCGGAACAACAGTATGGCATCGGGGTATTTTTGCTTGATAGCCCGGTGTTGCTGCATTAAAGGTGTATCTGAACTTGCTTTTGCCATACAGGAGGGCAAAAATAAGGAACTGCGGGGAATACAAAGCTGAATGTTCAAATTCCGGGAAATACAAAGCACCGGGAGGCTAAATCACAAAAGACAAATAAAAATTCAAATCTGAAGCATAAAATCCTAAATCCGAGGACAAAGCATCAAGAACCAAATCGCAAGAAACAAATAAATCACAAATCTGAAGTCGAAAATCCGAAATCCGAAGCGAAATGCAACCTGAAACCATAAACGATAAATCGTAAATAAAAAAATCCGCCTCCGCTGTTTAGGGATTACCTACTGCCGGTAGGCAGGCTTCAACCCTCAAAAAATATTACGCATTATTCAGATCAATTTAGGATCTCGTAACGACGGAAGGTGAAAAGAGAGGAGTCAAAGAAGGAAATATCTGTTCTATCGTTAGTAGCTACTCACCTCATAGCTGACGGCTGAACCCAAGGGAGCTACTATCTTCTATCACTAATACATCACGCCCTTGCACGTTTGTAGCGCAACGCGATCGCAAGGCTTCTATTAATTGTTCTTCGGAAACAGCATCGTTATTTAAAAACCGGTAAAACCCCTTTTGTTCCGCTTCGTCACGGGTAGCCTTATGCACAACAGATGTCCGGCTGTTTGTTAATGCATTTGATAATAGCTCCGCCCTGCGTTCTAAACGTTTATCGCCTAACTTACCTGAATAATCAGCTCTATTTGATATTAATTCCATCCTGCAATATTATCACTATTTGTGTCCAAACCGTAGCTGCCGGTAGGCAGGCAATCCCCCAATTGGGACACGGATTATATTTCACAAATGGGCTTACTGCTCCGCTTCGCTCCAGGCAAATTGTCTACCTGCCGGTAGGCAGGCTTTGGCGTGTACAGTTCTTCTAAATATCCGGCAAGTTTTTGACACCTTGCAAAGACGGGCCTTTTATGGCTTCAGATTTTGAAATTTGCAGTTTAAAGTTTATGGTTGTATTTCCTTCAGATTTCGATCTTTTCGTCTTCGGATTTAGCCGGTAATTGCAGGACTTCCTATCTTTGGGCAAATCAGCAATTTATGTCATTCCCCCATGTAAATCCTCTCCAAACTGCGGCGTGGAAAGCCCTTGGCGAATATTATGCCACGATGCGCAGTAAGAAAATAAGGGATCTTTTTAAAGATAACCCCACCCGGTTTGAACAATATTCCATCGCTTTTGAAGATATTCTGTTCGATTATTCCAAGAACATTATTGACGAAAGAACACTGGTATTGCTGCTCGACCTGGCAACGGAGTGCCGGCTGAAAGACGCTATAGCGGCAATGTTTAACGGCGAAAAGATCAATCAAACCGAAAACCGGGCGGTTTTACATACCGCCCTGCGTAATTTTTCGGGCAAGCCGGTACTGGCAGACGGCAAAGATGTAATGCCCGACGTGCAACGTGTGCTATTGCAAATGAAAACCTTCGCTAAGCAGATACACAGCGGCGAATGGAAAGGGTATACGGGTAAAAAAATAAAATACATCATTAATATCGGTATTGGCGGCAGCGACCTTGGCCCGGTGATGGTAACGGAGGCGTTGAAGCCCTACTGGGTGGAAGGTATACAAACTTACTTTGTATCGAATGTGGATGGTACGCATATTACGGAAACCTTAAAGAAGGTAAGCCCTGAAGAAACGCTTTTTCTTATTGCTTCCAAAACGTTCACCACGCAGGAAACCATGACCAATGCGCATACGGCAAGGAACTGGTTTTTGGAAACCGCTAAAGATGAAAAGCAGGTAGCCAAACATTTTGCAGCGCTCTCTACCAATGAAAAAGCGGTGGAGGCTTTTGGCATTGATAAAGCCAATATGTTTGAATTCTGGGATTGGGTAGGTGGCAGGTACAGCCTGTGGAGCGCTATAGGACTGTCTATTGTACTCACTATTGGTTATGATCATTTTGAGCAGCTCCTGAAAGGCGCTTACACCACTGATATTCATTTTCAGGATACAGCGTTCGAAAAAAATATCCCGGTAGTAATGGCGCTTATTGGTTTATGGTATACCAATTTCTTTGGCGCCCAAACCGAAGCCATACTTCCTTATGACCAGTACATGCACCGCTTTGCCGCGTATTTTCAGCAGGGTAACATGGAAAGCAATGGTAAATATGTTGACCGCAACGGCAACAAAACCGCTTATTCAACGGGGCCGGTAATTTGGGGCGAGCCGGGTACCAACGGCCAGCATGCATTTTACCAGCTCATTCACCAGGGCACGGCGCTTATTCCCTGCGATTTTATTGCACCGGCCATCAGCCATAATCCTGTGGGTGATCATCACCCCAAATTATTATCCAACTTTTTTGCACAAACGGAAGCTTTGATGAACGGTAAAACCAAAGAAACGGTAGACAGTGAGCTGGGCAAGCTATCCGAAGCGGAAAAAGAAAAGCTTGTGCCGTTTAAGGTTTTTGAAGGCAACCGGCCCACTAATTCTTTTTTAATCAAAAAAATTACTCCCTACAGCTTAGGCCAGCTCATTGCGCTGTATGAACACAAAATTTTTGTTCAGGGCGTAATATGGAATATTTTCAGCTTCGACCAGTGGGGTGTGGAATTGGGCAAGCAATTGGCCAGCACCATTTTACCGGAATTGCAGCATAGCGAAAAGGTAAGTGCGCACGATGCTTCAACCAACGGTTTAATTAACAGGTATAAGGAAATGAGGAAAGGGTAACCTAAGGTAGTGTCATATTTATCATAAAATGACGTATTCCCTGCCACGAATGCACAAATACACATTCGTGCATTCGTGGCAATATCTCTGATATTTTACGCTTAACTTAGTAGTATAGCAAGAAAAGACCCCGGACAGTTCCGGGGTCTTTCAATATGTTAGTACGTTAAATAAAGCGGTGAACAAAACTACCATTTATCTACTTCTTCATCTGCACCGTTATTCTGAACGGGTACGTCTTCTTCAATAATTGGAGCTGCTTCAGTAACCACAACTGCTTCATCGGTAATGGTTTCAATTTCCGCTTCTTCATTCTCACCAAGAGGCGTGTCATGATTAAATGCATCAAAATCAAAATCCGGCATCAACTCGGTTTTAACATGATCCACGGCTTCATTAAGCGCTTTAATGAATTTGTTGAAATCTTCCTTGTACAGGAAAATTTTGTGCCTGTCATATCCGTTGTCATTAAAACGCTTGCGGCTTTCAGTGATCGTCAGATAGTAGTCCTGGTTGCGGGTGCTTCTAACGTCAAAGAAATATGTTCTGCGTTTTCCTGCGCGGATGCGCTTGCTGTACACACTCTCCATCCTTTTGTCATTGTTGTCGTACGCCACAGTAATAAATTTTTAAAGGTTTTAACTTTTTCCTTGTTTTAAGAGGGACAAAGATAAAATTGTTTTTGAATTGACAAAATTTTAACCCAACTCTTATATTGGCAATTTACCGCCGTTCTTTATACTTCCTTTTGCTCCTGTTCCTGCTGCTGGCGGTACATTTCGGTATAGTGTCCGTTGAGCGTCAGTAATTCATCGTGTGTTCCTTTTTCCATTATCCTGCCGTTGTCCATCACTATTATACTGTTGAATGAAAAAAGGCTGAAAATACGATGTGTAATGATGATGGCGGTCTTGTCTTTTAAAAAGGCATACAGGTTGCCAATAATTTCCTTTTCCGTTCTGGCGTCCACGGCGCTCAGGCAATCGTCGAACACCACAATCTCAGGGTCTTTTATCATGGCACGGGCAATAGATATCCGTTGCTTTTGCCCCCCGCTTAGGGTAACGCCCCGTTCGCCCACCATGGTTTGAAAGCCCTGCGGGAACCGGCCGATCTCTTTTTCCACGCTTGCCCCCCGCGCCGCCTTGCGGATCATTTCTTCTGTAGCCTTATCCAGTCCGAAGCCTATATTGCCGGCTATACTATCGCTGAACAAAAAAACGTCCTGCGGCACATAGCTGATCTGTGCTCTCATTTCACGTACATCCATTTGGCGGATATCGGTTCCATCTATCAGGATTCTACCGTGAGTAGGGTCATACATTCGCAGCAGCAACTGTGCTATGGTTGATTTACCGCTGCCTGTTTTGCCAATAACGGCTATCTTACTGCCTTTGGGTATATCTAATGAAAAATCTTTCAATGCCCGGATGCCGGTGTGCGGGTAAGTAAAGTCTACACATTCAAAGCGGATGTGTCCCTGCAGGTGAACGGGTAAAGGAGCCGCAACGTTCTGAATATCAGGAACGGTATCTAAAAACTCATTGAGTCTTTTTTGCGAGGCGGATGCTCTTTGTATCATACTGGCCACCCAGCCAATAGAGCTTACCGGGAAAGTGAGCATATTAATATACACTACAAATTCGGCGATGGTTCCAATGGTAATATCATCTGGGTTTCGGATGTGGTATAAGCCGCCTATCATAATGGTAAGCAGGGTACTTAAGCCGATCAGCAGGCTTATGGAAGGAAAATAAATGGCTTCGATCTTCGCTAAGTTAACGGCGCTTTTTTTGTAGGCTTCACTGTTCCGCTCAAAAAAATGTTCCATGGTACTTTCCTGCACAAATGATTTGATAACCCTTATGCCTGAATAAGATTCCTGGGCATTAGTGGTAAGGGTGCTGAGCTGCGCCTGTATGTTTTCACTTCTTTTATGAATGATGGTGTTAACGATGTAAATGGTTATAGCCAGGATTGGCAGCGGCGCCAGCACATAAAGCGTGAGCTCCCAGTTTTTTTGAAACATATAAAAAAGGCTGAGGCCGATGAGCGCTACAAGGTTGATAAAATACATCATGGCCGGGCCGGTATACATTCTTACACGGCTTACATCTTCGGCCATGCGGCTCATTAAATCGCCGGTGCTGCGTGTTTTGTAAAAAGCAGTATCCAGTTCCTGGTAATGCTGGTATACTTCGTTCTTCTGATCGTATTCTATGAGGCGGCTCATTACAATAATAGTTTGCCGCATAAAGAACATAAAAATGCCTCTTAATAAGGCCAGCACCAGCAAAGTAATACCGCATACCATCACCAGCCAGGTAAAATCGTGGGCCTGTATTTTTTGTTCTACCTGGTTGATGAAAGCCTTAACAAGGGGATCGTACTCTTTTGAAAAAGCTTTTGTATATACCTGTTGTTCCTCATTGAGCTGGCTTATTTTAATTTGCACCTTATCCATTACATAACCCGTTACCTGGGGCGCCAGGATACCAAAATAGTTGGAAACAATTACGAAAAGGATACCCAGTAAAAAACGCCACCTGTACTTCCTGAAATATTTATTAACGGCTCTTAAATGCTTCAATGCGGTTTTTAATTTATGCAAATGTAGTAAAAGGAGGTTAGTGCGGCCGGGAGAAGCACACAAAGCCCCACAAATCAAATGCAGGGGTATTATGCTTAAATAGACTATATGTTGGTATATTTGAGAAGAACATGCTGCTGTTAACCATATACCACGGCAATGAAGGGATTTCTTTTTAATATATTATCCCGGCAACGAAAGTGGAATATTTTTTGTCTGTGTGAAAAGCAGTTTTTAAAACCATGAGACTCCTCTGTATAGCAATCATACTTTTTTTGTTTTTTGATCAGGTGCAGGCCCAGCAACCGCCAAGCCGGCCTACAATAGGATTGACCTTAAGTGGTGGCGGGGCCAAGGGGCTGGCTCATATCGGCATATTGAAAGCGATAGATTCTGCAGGGCTCAATATTGATTATATTACCGGTACAAGCATGGGCAGTGTAATTGGCAGCTTATATGCCATTGGTTATTCGGCCGATACCATAGAAAAAATTGCAAGAACCATTGACTGGGAGCTTTTATTGAGTAACCAGTCTTCCCTTCGCAGTGTATTCATGGACGAAAAGGAAGAGTATGCCAAATACGTGGTAGAGCTGCCCTGGGTAAATCACCGGTTTACCCTGCCTACCGGCATATTGGAAGGACAGGAATTATGGCTGAAGTTCTCGGAGTTGTTTTTCCCGGTAAGTCATATCAAAGACTTTTCCCAGTTTAGCATTCCTTTTAAATGCATTGCCACCGATGTGGGAAGTGGTGAAGCGGTAGTAATGGAAAATGGTGAGATTGTTTCATCGGTGCGCTCCAGCATGGCTATACCCTCTTTTTTTACCGCCGTAAAGGCAGGCGACAAGCACCTGGTAGACGGGGGCATCGTGCGCAACTTCCCTGTTCAGGATGTAAAAAAAATGGGCGCCGATATTGTAATAGGAAGTAATGTTTCCACCGGGCTGCTTGCATCCGATAAGGTGCGCAATGTGATACAGGTGCTTTTGCAGGTAGCTTTTTTCAGGGAAGCGGAAGACCAGCGCAATGAAGTTCCGCTTTGTGATATTTATGTAAACCATCCCCTGGAGAAGTATAATATGGGCAGCTTCGGGCAGTCGGAGGATATCCTGGAAGCAGGAATCAAAAAAGGTAAGGAGCTGTACCCCCGGCTGAAGTGGCTTGCCGATTCTTTAAATGCAATATATGGCACCACCCTGCTTAGGCGAAACAGGTTGCCCGAAATGCAGAAAGTTAAAATAACCTCCTTTGAATTAAGCGGATTGAAGAATACCACAATTGAGTTTTTTATCAATACACTTGATCTGTTTACAGACAGGTGGTATTCGGCGAAAGATATCTCGGAGATGATCCGCCATGCATTTGGCACCAGGTATTATAACCGTATATTGTATTCCCTGCACGAACAACCCGATGGCAGCTATAAAATCGTTTTTGATGTGGTGGAGAACCCCCTCACCTTTGCCAAGCTGGGTTTGCACTATGATAAATTCAGCGGTATCAGCGCTATCGTTAATTTCACCAGTCGCAACTTCATTACCACCAATTCCCGGAGCCTGGTAACAGTAAATATCGGCGATAATTTTCGCGCCAGGGCCGAGCACCTGCAGTATATAGGACGACATAAGAATTTCTCTTTTTCCATGGGGGCCCAATATGACAGGTTTAACGTTAACGCCTATGATATGTATAAAATGGAAAATGCTTACCGCGAAACGGGCTTGTATAAACGGCAATACTCAAAGCTCTACGCTACAACAACTTTTTCCTCCAACAGGAAACTGGCAACCGGACTGGGCTTTAGGATGGAGTTTTTCGATTATAAACCTGTTATTTCCGGCACGCTGGAGCTCGACGGAAGCAATAGCTTTCCTACTGTATTTACCTTTTTGAAATATAATGTATTGAATAAACCGGTTTTTCCTACGCGTGGAATGAAACTCGACCTGGAAATTGGGCGGGTATTAAAGCAGCATGAAAATATTTCTATTCTTAGAAACGGTCAGCCCACTGCTGCCGATGAATATCCGATTGCTACGCACCCTTACCACAGGGCTTTGTTGTATATGGAAAGCTACAGCCCGGTGTCCAGTAAAATGACATTATTAACTTCCATACAATCGGGTATTAACCTGAATTACAGCAATAATGTGATGAACGAATTTTCTATTGGGGGCATGATACCGCTATACCATAACCAGATTGTTTTTGCGGGATTGCCTGAAGCCACAACCTATGCCTCCTCCGCTGCGGCTTTTATGGGGGGATTACGATACGAGTTTTTATCCAATACCTATCTTACCGGGCGCGCCAATGTGCTGTTTACCAATTTGGTGAGCAGGAGCGTGTTTTTTAACAACCCCGACTTTTTTTCGGGATATGCGCTTACTTTCGGTTATAATTTCGCGTTAGGTCCTCTTGAGGTGAGCGCCATGTACAGCGACCAGTTAAGGAAAGTAACTTCGTATGTTAGCCTGGGCATCAGCTTTTGATGAGGGATGAGGTGTAGGGTATAAGGTGTGAGGCATGGTGATCATAAGTATTAATGATTCTATTCCCTAATACCCCGTGAAAGTTATACTGTATGTTGGATATTGAACTTTTTGATAGTGATAAAAACAATGAATGGCTTGTCCGGCAATTTGAAGCATACCGGTTTAGCGGCTCGTCTCTGGCAGATAAATTCATTCCCCGTGCTGATATTTCCATAATTTTTCATTTTAAAGACTGTCCTTTTATTTCCGGAGAAGCTTCCTTGCAATTAGAGCCTTTTTTTGTAGCACCTATTATTCCCAGGGCTATCATGTTGCAATTCGGGGGCAATATGGACACATTGGCGATAACCTGCAAAGCGACTGTTTTCTCACGGTTATTTGAATTGGATATGTCGCCTGTTCCAAAACGAAGCATCAATCTCCCCCAACATATCTTTTTCCCGGTTTGGAAAGCAATGGCACATCTCAATACCACGAATGAGCGAATCGCTTACTTTTCCGGGTTTATAAATTCAGTGCAACAAACGCCTTATTGCCCCGATGCTGTAGATATGCTTTACGGGAAGATACTTGAAAAGAGCATTACGCATCCCCTGAAAGAAATTATGCAGGAATGTTTTGCGAGCAAAAGCACTTTACTACGAAAATTCATAAAACGTACAGGAGTAAGCCCCAAAACACTGGCCCGCGTAGTGCGGTTGAATTACCTGTGGACGAAAATAAGGGACGAAAATGCCATGGACTATCAGGAATTGATTTTTGACGGCAACTATTTTGACCAATCTCATTTTATAAATGACTTCAAAGCCATCGTTGGCGAAACCCCGGGCTACTTTTTTAACCGCAACCTGAACATTGTGAAAATGTTTTCGGGAAAGCCTGCCGGCGAAATATAAAATTGAGACTTTTTTCCAATCAAAGGAGTTTATTCCTGTTTATCTTGGCGGGGAACTATGTAATGAAATACATCATAAACCCCGTGAAATACAATGAAAAAACATTCCTGCTTACTATCCTTAATTACTTTTGTGCTGTTCATCAGCCAGGATGCCGAAGCGCAGCTTTTGAATAAAATCAAAAAAAAAGCAGCAGAAACCGCAGAAAATAAAGTACTGGACAAGACTGCCGAAGCTACAGAAAAGACAATGGATGACACTGCGGAAGCTGTGAAGAGCAGGGAAAAAGACGAAAAGAATGATAAAAAGAAATCGGGCGCCGGCAACGAAAACGATCGAGCGAACGCGGCTGTTGCTGTACATACAAAATCCGATACAGGATCTTTAACATCATACTCCAACTACGATTTTGTGCCGGGCGACAAGCTCATTTATTTTTACGATATGGCAGGCGAAACCGACTCAGAAATACCCGGACGTATGCTGCTCAACTCCGGTAATGCGGAAATACAAACCTATAAAGGCGAAAAAGTATTGGTAGCTCCAGCCGGGGCTACGCCGTATATGATGCCCTATATGAAAGAAGATGCCTACCTGCCCGAACAGTTTACCTTAGAATTTGATGTGCTGTCGAACGGTGGCATAGGCACCAGTACAGATGTGTCGGAGATCCGGATCTATTTCCGCGCAAGCGAAAGGGCCGGCAGTGGGGATGCCACGGCTCCGGTCTTTATCAGACTGGAAGCTATTTCGGGAGAAAATCCTAATTACGGTTTTGAAGCGTATAAGGAAAGCGGCTCTGCGGCGGGAACTCATCACGGGCCTTTCCCATCAACAGCCGTTAATCCTGATCAGAACAACTGGCGGCATATTGCCATTTATTTCAATAAAAACATTGGTAAGCTGTATATAGACCAGCACCGGCTTGCCGTAATCAACCAGGTGCGTCCGGGCAGTGTCAATATGGTGGAGATTGAGGTTAACAATGGTGAAAACCAGGTTTTGTTTAAAAATTTCCGTTTGGCGGCAGGTGGCGCCGATTCCTACAATAAAGTGATGACGGAAGGTAAATTCATCGCTTACGGTATCCGGTTTGATGTGAGTAAAGCAATCCTGAAACCCGAATCCATGGGTACTATCAACGAATTTGTGAAAATGATGAAAGAAAATGCCGGTCTCAAATTTGAAATAGGCGGTCATACCGACAGCGATGGAACAGCGGAACGGAACAATGTGCTCTCACAGGAACGCGCAGACGCCGTAAAAAAGCAAATGGTTGGCATGGGCATAGATGCCGGCCGGTTAAGCACCAAAGGTTATGGCCCGTCCAAACCCATAGTTGACAACAGTTCTGCCGAGAACAAGGGCAAAAACCGTCGCGTAGAATTTGTGAAGCAATGATGACTTCATTTATCAGGCTTTTCAACAGAATACCCGGTAAGCCTGCAGGGAAAAAGGCGGCAGCTTTCTGTTTTATGTTACTGCTCTTTTTTACACTGGCAGGAAAGGTAGCTTTCGCACAGGTATCGCCCGGGATGTTAGACAACCGCGGGGAAATAGTAGAAGGAGAAATAACTGTTGAGGTAACATCCAGGTCGGTACGGGTAGATGACCAGGGGGATGTGGTTGAAAGGCACGAAGACCAGATAACGTATTCAACATCAACCCTGCACCGGCTACTGTCTGCTAACTACCATCATTTGTCCAAAGACCCCGCCAAACTGGCGCAGGCTACGGAATGGCATAAAAATACTATACTTGTCCGGGAGTTCCGCCATGATGCCAACGGCGGCCAACTGCCGCCCCCGCCGGTTCGGGCCAGCATATCCTCTCAAACATGGAGGGTTTGCAACAACGAACTGATCCTGACCAGAAAATCGGGCGCCAAAGGAAACCTGACCAATTTTGATGTTTCTGCCTATATCGTGTTGTCTCTTCCACGTACCCCCGCGGAGATCGCAGCGGAAAATGCCGCGCGAATTGCTGCCAACACCGGCTGGCGGAAGGCAGACAACGAGGAGGCTTTTCTCAATGATACGCCGGCTGCAGGAGGAGGGCTATACCTTTATACGTTCAGCCATATCAATTTCAAGGGCGGCGGCTTCACCCATAAGAATAATATATCCGGTAAAACCAGCAATTACGAGTGTTCGTTTGAGCAATGGACCGATGAGCAGGATCCTCCTCACATCAGCCTTCCCTGGCAGTCGAGCAACATTCCGCAGGAGTTGAAATATAAGAAGACCGAAGTGGATGGCAGGAATGTCTTTCGCTACCAAAACCCCCATACGTCCAAGGCCGGCATGGAAGCCCTCATTAAGGATCCCTCAACGCCACAGACCTTTACCAGCACGGCAATCCGTTATTCCAGGATATACGACAGCAGTGTTGATGATGACAGCAGGGGCTATACGGAAGAGTCTGCCACTACTAAAATTTCCATCAGGCTCCAGGGGAAAAGGTCGTTAACGGAGGCGGTAATGGCTTTGCCGGAATCGTTCAATACCTGGTTGCCTGAAGCCGGAACCGATGAAAAGACGCCGGGTAACGGATTGCTCGTGCCTGTGAGGATCCGAAAAAAAGACAATCCAGATGAAAAAGCTGCCCACACAGCCACTTTCAGATTCGAATTGCTGGATGTGTCTAAAGAAAAAGGGATATGCACCAATTACCCGCTCAACGGAACAGCAGACTTCGACCTGAAGATCAACCCCGAAATGAACCCCTTGCTCACTGTGTCTGCCGATGGACAGTCGGCCGAAAGCAAAGAGGGGCTGGAGGAAAGCATGGTGCATATAAGCGCGCACGACTGGGGCGCCTACGGAAAACTTAAAATTACCGCCAAACTCAGCAACGGCCAGCAGGTGGTTGCTTACCCGGAAGGCGATGAAAGCATACAATATCTTAGCATTCCAATGGACGGAAACGGCAACCTGGTGGCAGACGCCTGGGAGAAGGAAACGGGAATTTTTGAGAAGAACTTAGGCCCGTTATGGGATGAGGATAGCCAGCCGGCTAATCAGCGACGTAACGGCGACGGATACACGTTGTATGAAGAATACAGGGGGTTCAGAACGCTTGCCGGTAATCATATACGTACGTCTCCTGTAAAAAAAGACCTGTTTGTTTATGACCCCGACGGGCTGGTAAAAACCTATTATGCACCTTATAACCCCGCCCGGCTGGAACTGCATTATATTGATCCATCCATGATGAAGTATACGGGAGAGGCAAAAAATGCTGACAACCGGTGGGTGAACTTCAATAGTGAAGCACACCGGTATGCAAGGCAATATGCGCTGAACGTAAGAAAGTGGACCTCGGGCGGAGACGGAACCCTTGGGGTTGCCAACGACGGATATGCCGTACCGGACGGTGAAAGCAAAGAGGGACAGGTAGCAAGATTCGTGAAGCGGAGCGATGAATTGGCGGGCTATGATTATTACAACTCATTGGAGCAGCCCTTAAAGCATATTTACATCGTTAAAATAGCAACTGCCGAAATAGACCGGATTGTGCGTAGCATTGCGGGAAACAAAAGCCAGGACTTGCTGCAACAGGTTTTTACAAAAGTGATCACTTCAACTGTAATACATGAAGTAGGTCATGCTATCGGTATCCGGCATCATGCCAGCGACGATGCGGTGGGGGTTTACCTGGGTGTTATTGATTGCGCCATGCGCTATAACACGGATGATGAAATCCTGCATCCCGGGCAACTAAGGGCAAACTACCTCTTGTGTAAAAAAGGAGAAACCTGGAAACGTCATTCCCAAAGCACCGGTAAAGACGGTGAAACAACATATCATTTTGAGGACGTGCCTTCCGATGATTGTTTCGGGCGTATTGATATTAAATCGGATCCATAACAAACCTGCTTAATAACTACCTGCATGAAGGGAGGGTACAGGATGCTGACCGGTAACGGGGATATGATCGGGCAGCACCCCGGCATCAAAGCCGGCAGCCTTTAAAAGATCAATGATCAATGCAGCTTGTATGGTACCTGAGGTGCATTTTACCCGAAGGATACGATCGCAATCCTGCAGGTCGAAATTAGCCTGGTAATTGGAAAAAGACCGTTCTATCTGTTCAATCAGCATATGGGCATCGCGCCGGTTGTGAACATTGGTTTTAAACACTTCTATCATTTATCTTATAAAATTATTTCTTAAAAGATGAACACTACAAACCTACTCTCCCCGGGGAAACAAATGCGGGGGTAAATACGGCAATTTGAAGGGTTGATTACGACAAAAGAATGTTTTATTTTTAGGGTATGAAACATATATCCATACTGGTTCCGTTAGGCCACAGCAGCCTGCCTAATATTGATGGCACGCACCAGGTACTTTCCGAAGCGAACGGCTTTCTTACTGCTATGGGCCGGGACCCCCTGTTTACCATCAGGCTGGTAGGTCTTTCTAAGGAAACAGTTCAGCGTAACGGCTTATACACCATATGTCCGGATTGTTTGATTGGAGATGTAACCCAAACAGACCTCATTATTATTCCGGCTATGCATGGCGACCTGGAAAAAGCGATGGAGCTCAATAAAGCCTTTATTCCCTGGATCATACAGCAGCACAGGCAGGGCGCTGAGCTTGCCAGCTTTTGTATAGGCGCATTTTTCCTTGCAGCTACCGGTTTGTTAAACGGCAAACAATGCGCCACGCACTGGCAATTGGCCAATCAGTTCCGGAACATGTTTCCCGATGTGCACCTGGTAGATGATAAAATTATGACGGTAGCCGATGGCATTTATACCAGTGGCGGCGCTTATTCTTTTTTAAACCTGCTGGTATATCTCATAGAAAGATATGCAGGGCGCGATGTGGCCATACTCGTTGCCAAAGCATTTATGATTGATATAGATCGTTACAGCCAGTCGCCTTTTATCATTTTTCAGGGACAAAAAGCACACCAGGATGAACCGGTAAGGAAAGCGCAGGAATTTATTGAACAAAATTTTGAAGAAAAAATAACCGTAGACCAGTTAGCCTCCATGTTCGCCCTTGGCCGCAGAAGCCTGGAGCGCAGGTTTAAAAAAGCCACCAGCAATACGGTTACGGAGTATATACAAAGAGTAAAGATAGAAGCGGCTAAAAAAGACCTGGAAACCGGGCGTAAGAATATTAATGAAGTGATGTACGAAGTGGGGTACAACGATGTGAAAGCATTCAGAACTACATTCCGGAAGGTTACCGGCCTATCGCCTGTTGAATATAAAAATAAATACAGTAAAGAGATATTAACGGCATAGGCTCATCAACACATTGATTGTTTATTATGATCAGCCCGGTACTTTAACATGCTGACCGGTATTTAGCCCTTCCATTTTCTTCCGGAAAAAAACAGGAGATCAACATAGTGGCGATAGCGATGATAGGAACAGGGATTTCCCCATTGGGTTACCTGTAAAAGCCCCTAACATTATTGCTCCGATAAAATTAAATGTTAGCCGTGCCCTATAGCATTAGGATCCATATAAATGGTTTCCCAGAGGTGCCCGTCTAAATCCTGGAAGCCGTGCCCGTACATCCATCCCTGGTCCTGCTTTTCGTTGGGTATGGTTGCACCTGCTTTCAGCGCCCTGCTCACCAGTTCATCTACTTCTTCCCTGCTGTTGGCCGATAATGCCAGGATGGTTTCTGTGCTTTTGGTGGCATCGGCAACCTGTTTTTTGGTAAATGTTTTAAAGAATTTCTCTGCCAGCAACATTACAAATATGTCCTCACTCACGATCATGCATGCCCCCCGGTCGTTGGTAAAATGCGTATTAAAGCTGAACCCCAGTTGCGTAAAAAAGCGTTTAGACCGGTTGAGGTCTTTAACAGGTAAATTCACGAATATTTTGGTTGACATAGGGGTTTGCTTTGGTTATCTATACGGTAAATCATATATTCCATACTTAATTATACTTCATTGCCGGGTAACCCAAAAGTCTCCGCCACAGCGCAATCTGCCCTATACAATTGGCTTCGCGATAGGTGCAGAAGGCAATGAGATCATAGTGCGTCATTTTCATACCCGGCATCATCTCAAATAATGTGTCCAGTTTTTCATCATCCACTTTCATCAATATATCCCTTAAAACAGGCGTAATGTTTTCCCAGTCTTTTTTAAATACGGCGAGCGATGGGTAAGTAATATCATCCTGTATGCCCTTATTGTCTTTAAAAAGCTCATGCGCCGATTGTTCAAGACCGGCGCCAAACAGGTTCGCTATTTCATAACGCTGTTCAACCAGGCTCCCGGTAAGCCATGCTATATGATTGGCTTTTGTGTTCAGCCGCTTATGCCTGTCTTCATCGGCAATACCTTCTGTAGCATTCTCAAAAAAAGTTGTTTGCATATCATACAACACAACAATAGAAAACATCCGGCTGCTAACTGTTTTTGTTTCCATTTCGCTTTTTATTTATTTTTAAATAGTTCGGATTTTTTTTATTCCGGACTTGCCTTTTCGCGGCATCTCCTGTGCCTGAAGCTTGTACAAATCTAAAATCATTAGCTGACCTGTGGCAGGTATGTTTACGGCAATTTAAGGGGTGGCATGCGACAAATTATTCAGGAAGCCGGTCAGGCAATGGTTGTAGGATTGAATACGGGTAATGATCTTCCCGCAATATGCGTATGAAATGTTATACTTTATTATAATTAAATTTACGTATAAATACACATGTATGAAACGGAAAGACCATCCCGGGGTATATATACCCCCGCCGTTGATTTATGTAGCATTTTTCTTTTTGTCTGTTGTATTGCAAAAATGGTTGCCGCTTAACAGCGAATTTTTGTATAGGCGTGCAGCAAAAACCGCAGGCTGGATACTGATCGCTGCTGGGGTTTTGCTGGTATTGCCCGCGGTATGGAAGTTTTTTGTGTCGAAGAATACGGTAATAACCGTAA
The DNA here is from genome assembly GCF_035445465.1 of Agriterribacter sp. NCBI lineage: Bacteria > Pseudomonadati > Bacteroidota > Chitinophagia > Chitinophagales > Chitinophagaceae > Agriterribacter > Agriterribacter sp. The sequence continues at coordinate 12,916 of NZ_DAOMQT010000048.1, read as the reverse complement.
AGCCTGCCCGTTCCCTGCAAACTACCGGTATTTATCGTTTTACCCGTAACCCAATGTACCTGGGTTTGTTGCTGCTGTACTGCGGTACAGGCGTTTTTAAGGGCAACTGGTGGACCTTCATGGTTATACCCCTGCTCATAATGACCATTCAGCTATATGTGATCAGGAAAGAAGAGCGTTACCTGCGCAGCGCTTTCGGTAACGAATACCTGCAGTATAAGCAGAAAGTGAGAAGATGGGTTTAAAGCGCGTGCACAAAGCTCCTGTTCTAACATTATATGCACGCTAAGCATACAACTCGTAGTCTGTTTCTAAAAAATCTTCCACGCCAGGTACCCAGTACTGTTGAATAAATCCGGTATGTACAGGGTGATTATTATACGCTTCATAGGCTTTTTGATCTGAAAATTCCATAGATAAGCCGAAAGCAAACCTGTTCTTTTTGCTGGTTTGCAGCAGCCGTTCAAAATGTTGTACGCCGGGTATATTTTTTAGTGTTAAAGTGGCATCTAAAAATGCTTTTTCCTCCGGGGAATCTTTTGGGTACTTCAATGTAAATGCTACAGTATGCCGGATCATGTGCTTTATATATAATTTCTTATTGAAAAATATTAATTAAACTTTAATGTGCCTGGTAGCTCATCCATAAATTAATCAGCAATGCGCCGGTAATAATAAGTAATCCAAAAAATTCTCTTGTTTTTTCAATATAGGGTTTGGTGGCCTGCATGGTGGCGGCTATATGCTGCGCCTTATATTTGGTTATCCAGTCTAATACGCCATCCTTCACGAAAAAAAGGATAATGGCGTACAGCAAATAAAAGCTCATAACCGGTATATAAATAAGCGGGTAATAATATTTAAAAGCTGCCAAACCGCACAAAACGGCCGCAATCATATAAATACTAATCCAAAGCCATGCATCTTTGTCGTTCATATTTACCCAGGCAAACCATACGAATGCAATAAAAAAAATGATATTTAATACAGATAAAAGCATAACAGAAGCTGAATAGGGTGTAAAGTATCTTATTTGTAAATTTACATGCAATTTAAGTTTATTAATACTTACTTAGCTTTACAAATTAATGAATAGCAAGCAACAGGTTAAAGCGTATACTATGTTGAAGTATCAGGCTGAAGTTTTAAACACATTGTTTTCGGCAGTAGTAAGACAAAATGTAGCGCCCGGGGTTTGGAACTGGCTCAATGAAAAGGTTGCGCCCGCACATAACAGCCAGTCATTTAATATCGCTTTTGTTTCGGTTCCCCGCAAAACGGGTAAGGCGGCTATTCCGCTAACAGATGAGCAGGCTGCGGACATTCGTGAAGCAGGCGCCGGCTTAACCATTGGCGGATGGACTATTGATCGTTTGTGCAGGGTATGGCTGCTGGCAAACGCGGATCATGCAGATGAAGAGAAATATGTTCAAACAGTTGAAAATTTATTTTTAACGGCCGAGGTAAATGAGTTGGTTGCCCTCTATTCGGCGTTGCCCGTTCTGGCATATCCCGAACGGTGGGTTAAACGCTGTGCCGAAGGTATTCGCAGCAATATTGGCGCTGCGCTGGAAGCTATTATGTGCAACAATCCTTACCCGGCTGTATACTTAAATGAACCGGCATGGAATCAATTGATATTAAAAGCGTTTTTTACCGAAAAGCCGGTAGAGCAGATCATTGGAATAGATGCGCGTGCCAATGCTGATCTGGCTAAAACGTTATCCGATTACGCGCATGAAAGATGGGCCGCCCACCGCCCGGTAAATCCGCAGATATGGCGCTGCACCGGTAAATTCATCAACGCCGATATTTTACAGGATATGGAACGGCTGTTTGCCTCGGAGCACGATTTCGACAGGGAAGCTGCTGCCCTGGCCTGCAGTGATAGTCAATATCCCCCCGCACAGCAATTATTAAATAAAAACCAGAATATTAAATCTGCCATTATATCCGGGCAACTGAGCTGGAATGCGCTGGCAGAAAAAATGAAAAATTATGTGTTGCAGTCATAACATTACAGAGAAAGACCTTGAGCCGGGAGCGCAGGACAAATCTTACCTTGAACATATAAAAGGAATGCAATTTTTTGACCCCCATATTCATATGACCTCCCGTACAACGGATGATTATGAAGCAATGGCGGATGCAGGCATCACGGCTATTATTGAGCCCGCCTTCTGGCTGGGGCAGCCCCGTACAGGCATAGATACGTTTCGTGATTATTACAGCAGCCTTATTGGCTGGGAGCGCTTCCGTTCTTCACAGTTTGGCATTAAACACTATTGTACCATCGGTTTAAATTCACGCGAAGCCAATAATGAGGCACTGGCTGAACAGGTGATGGACATATTGCCCTTGTTTATTTATAAGGAAGGCGTAGTGGGTGTGGGAGAAATTGGCTTTGACGATCAAACACCTGCAGAAGAAAAGTATTACCGCCTGCAACTTGACCTGGCAAAAGAAGCCGGGCTTCCGGTGCAGATACACACACCGCACCGCGATAAAAAAAGAGGCACTTCACGCAGTATGGATATTGCCCTGGAACACGGGCTTGATCCGGCCATGGTTATAGTAGACCATAACAATGAAGAAACCATGAAAGAAGTGTTAGACAGGGGCTTCTGGGCGGCCTTCACCATTTACCCGTTTACTAAAATGGGCAATGAACGGATGGTGGATATTGTAAAACAATATGGCACAGCGCGCATCATGATCAATTCCGCAGCCGACTGGGGCATCAGCGATCCGCTGGCAGTGCCTAAAACCGCTGCGCTTATGAAAAATATGGGGATCAGTGATGAAGACATACACATGGTTACCTATCGGAACGCACTCACCGCTTTTGCGCAAAGCGGGCAAATTGATGAAGCGGATTTTACCAGTGTAAAAAATATTGATCAAAGCCTGAAGTTTAGCGGAAATACCATCCTTAGGGGAGGACAGCAACCCCGCGCCGATAAAAATTCCATCATTATACGATAGTACAAACCTTATGGATAAGCTGATCGGGCTTTTACGTTTGATGCGGCCGGCAAATATCGTTACTGCAGTTTCAGATATACTTGCAGGCATCGCTATTGCAGCTTATGCGGGTGATAATGTCATTTCGTATCCCTGGCAATCTATTGCTTTACTGATCATATCCACTATAGGATTGTATGGCGGCGGTGTGGTTTTAAATGATGTGTTTGATGCGGAATTAGATAAAGCGGAACGTCCGGAACGTCCCATTCCCACCGGATTGATTTCAAAAAATGCCGCTGCTTTATGGGGTACTGTGTTGCTGTTGGGGGGCATTGCCGCCGCGGCTGCCGTACATACAACCGGCTTGTTTTCTTCCTCAGCGCTTATAGCTATAGCCATTGCTGTTTGTGCAGTGGTATACGACAAATGGATGAAGCATAACAGCTTCCTGGGACCGCTCAACATGGGCTTTTGCCGCGGGCTGAATTTATTATTAGGGATAAGCATGTTTCCGGCAGTTTTACCACAGTATGGTTATATAGCCATCGTGCCGGTAATATATATAGCCGCCATTACCATGATCAGCAGGGGAGAAGTGCATGGCGGAAAAAAAAATACGCTGTATGGCGCTGTACTACTGTACGCCGTTGTTATCGCCGGTATTTTAACCATCGGCTTTGTCAATAATTATATATGGCATGCTATGGCTTTTGTTGTATTATTCAGCGCTATGATCTTTCCTCCTTTACAAAGAGCGATCCGCAATCCTGCCGGTGCGTTAATGGGTAAAGCCGTAAAGGCGGGTGTAATTGCGTTAATTGTAATGAATGCCGCGTGGGCTGCCGCGTTTGGCATGATTTATTTTGCGCTGGTGATCTTATTACTTTTGCCGGTTTCACTGTTGCTGGCGAAACTATTTGCCGTTACCTGATGGCAATGATTTGTTAATAACGTATTTTTACCCCTTTGAAATGGCCTGATATCCTGTTTCCGTACTATTTTAGCAAACATTGAGATGGATTACATAGAGCAAACATTCAGCGTACGATTTGCGTACAGGGTTTTTTTTACTAATCATTTATTTTCACCAGATAATGCTCTTTTCCGCGATTTTTTAACGGAAACGGTAACGGGTATCCCGAAGAAAATATTGTTTGTGATTGACGCCGGCGTTGTAGCGCATCACCCCAGCCTGCAGGAACAAATCAAAGCCTATTTTGCGCATATACCCGGTTATACACTGGTAGAAAACATTATGGTTATTCCGGGTGGGGAACAGGTAAAAAATACCGAAGCGGCGTTTTATGAAATAATACGGGCAGTGGACAGGCATGGCATAGACAGGCATTCCTATCTTGTAGCCATTGGCGGCGGTGCGGTGCTCGACCTGGCAGGTTATGCGGCAGCCGTGTCGCACCGGGGCATCAGGCATATCCGGGTACCCACTACCGTGCTTTCACAAAACGATTCGGGTGTGGGCGTAAAAAACGGTATCAACTTCCAGGGAAAGAAAAATTTCCTGGGAACCTTTGTTCCCCCGGTTGCTGTTTTCAACGATTATTTTTTTCTAACCACATTAAGTAACGAAGAGTGGCGTTCAGGGATGTCGGAGGCCGTGAAAGTATCGCTCATTAAAGACCAGGCCTTCTTTGAATGGTTAAAAGCAAATGCCGTGCTTTTGGCAGGGCGAAATATGGAAGCCATGCAGTACCTCGTTAAAAGATGTGCCGCATTGCACCTGCAGCATATAGCAGGCGGCGATCCTTTTGAAATGGGTTCTTCACGTCCGCTGGATTTCGGGCACTGGAGTGCCCATAAGGTAGAACAGCTTTCCGGTTTTACCATTCGTCATGGCGAAGCAGTGGCAATGGGCATTGCGCTCGACAGCGCCTATTCTTTTTTGTTGGGCAGGCTGGAAGAAGCAGATGCCAAAACCATTGTTGCGGTATTAAAAGCGCTTGGTTTTTCGGTTACTCACCCCCTGATGGATATACAAAATGAAGAAAGCCCGGTATTAAAAGGGTTGCAGGAATTCAGGGAACATTTGGGCGGACAATTAACGATCATGTTGCTCGAATCCATTGGTAGGGGAGTTGAGGTACATGAACTGGATACTGCGCTGTTGCAGGAAGCCAGCCAATGGCTGAAAGCATGTTAAAAAAATAAGTATGCGAACACAAAACGGATATCTTACCTATTGCAGTAATATACATGCCGGCGAAAGCTGGGAAGATCATTTTAAGCAATTACAGGAACATATTCCTGCTGTTAAAAAGCAGGTATCGCCCGGTAAGGCTTTCGGCATAGGGCTTCGCCTGTCGAACAAAGCAAGCATTGAACTGATAAAAGAAAAGAACTTAGAAATATTCCGGCAGTGGCTGCGCGATAATAACTGCTATGTATTTACCATGAACGGCTTTCCTTACGGGGGCTTCCACCGGGCGGTTGTAAAAGACAAAGTGCATGCGCCTGACTGGACCACTCCGGAGCGGGAGGTATATACGATCAGGCTGGCCCGGATATTAGCGGTGCTGTTACCCGATGGTATGGACGGTGGAATTTCCACTTCTCCTTTAACCTACAGGTTTTGGCATACCAATGAACAGTTGCCCGGTATTTTTGAAAAATCTACCATGCATCTGCTGCAGGTAGTTGACCAGTTAATTCAGATAAAACAAGCTACCGGAAAATTAATACATATTGACATTGAACCCGAACCGGATGGACTATTGGGAGAAGGGAAAGAATTTACAAACTGGTATACACAATACCTGCTGCCAATTGGGATACCTTATATAGCAAACCTTTTTGGATGCGATGACGATGCCGCCGCGCTTCATATCAAACAGCATATTCAGCTTTGCTATGATGTATGCCATTTTGCTATTTGCTATGAAGACCATGCCGCTATGATCGGGCAATTAGAGGAACTTGGAATTAAAACCGGGAAAATACAGATCAGTGCCGCGCTGAAAGCGGCAATGCCTGCTAACAGGGAAGAAAGGAGCCGGGTAGTAGATGCTTTTGCACGCTTTAATGAGCCTGTTTACCTGCACCAGGTAGTAGCCTTGCAGCAAAACGGGCAGTTAAAAAGATATGCCGACATGCCCGATGCGTTGCAGGATGCCAATAATGCTTCCGTAACCGAATGGCGTGCGCATTTTCATGTGCCGCTTTTTGTGGAAGGATATGGATTGTTGCAGTCTACCAGACAGGATATCGAAAAAGTGCTGTCTGTTCATCGTCAGCAACCTTTTACTTCACATCTTGAAATAGAAACCTATACCTGGGAGGTATTGCCCGAAGAACAGAAACTTCCGCTTACCGAATCCATTATAAGGGAAGTACAATGGGTGAAGGGATTGCTGGGGGGAATAGTGAATGGTGAGAAGTGAATAGTGGATGGTTTGTCGTTTCACGTCTATCGTTTATCGGGGCGAGAAGAGAAACGTGAGAGGTGAGTGGTGAATGATTTGTCGTTTCACGTTTATCGTGGTGAAGTGTGAGAGAGGAAATACCAGGCCCATCATTAGTAGTATTTAACTGATAGCTCACTGCTGATAGCCCATAGCTTACACCTGATACCTCATACCAGAAACCTCTTTCATCATGCATAAAACCATTGTAATAGATATTGTTGGATTATCGGCTAACCTGATAGGTGTGCACACACCATTCTTAAAAAAATATACGGGCAGCCGGCAGTTGCGAACTATTGCGCCCATGCTGCCGGCAGTAACTACAGCGGTACAATCTACTTATATCACGGGCAGGTGGCCAGTTGAACATGGCATTGTGGGCAATGGCTGGTACGACCGTACGGATTGTGAAATAAAATTCTGGAAGCAGTCTAACAAATTAGTACAGGCAGAAAAGATATGGGAAAGGGCAAAACAAATTGATCCGTCGTTTACCACATCTAAAATGTTCTGGTGGTATAATATGTATTCCGGCGCGGATTATGCAGTAACGCCGCGCCCTAATTATTTGGCAGACGGAAGGAAAATGCCGGATTGTTATTCGCATCCCGCAACACTGAGAGATGAGCTGCAAAAAGAGCTGGGCCAGTTTCCCCTGTTCAGTTTCTGGGGACCCGGCGCTAATATTAAATCTACGCAATGGATTGCCGATGCCACCATTTTTACGGATAAGAAATACGATCCTACCCTTACGCTCGTTTACCTGCCGCATTTAGATTATTGCTTACAAAAATATGGACCTGATTTTTCTAAAATAAGCACGCATTTAAATGAAACAGATAAGGTGGTTGAACAATTAGTAGAATATTATACGGCTAAAAACGCGAATATTATTTTATTATCCGAATATGGCATAACACCGGTCAATCATCCCATTCATATTAACCGGGTACTGCGTGAAAAGGGATTGCTGGGCATAAGAGTGGAGCGTGGACTGGAGCTGTTAGATGCCGGCGCTTCTAAGGCCTTTGCCGTAGCCGATCATCAGGTAGCGCATATTTATATTAACGATCCGTTGGTAACTGAACAGGTAAAAAAGATGGTATCAGGTTTGCCGGGAGTGGCGCTGGTGTTGGATCGCGAAGCGCAAAAAGCCTATCATACAGATCATGAAAGGGCGGGCGATATCGTGCTGGTAGCGGATGACAAAAGTTGGTTCACTTATTATTTCTGGCTTGATGATGCTGTGGCGCCCGATTATGCAAGAGTGGTAGACATACATAAAAAACCGGGCTACGATCCCGTGGAATTATTTATGACATCCAAAGCCCGGGCAGGATATAAGCTGTTGCGTAAAAAAGCCGGATTCCGGTATGTGATGGATGTTATCCCCCTAGATGCTACTTTGGTTAAAGGATCGCATGGCAGTGTGCTTACAGATCAGTCTTTTCATCCCGTGCTGATCACTGATCAACCGATGGAGAAAAAAGAACTGGTTGCAACCGATGTATACGATGTTATCTGGAAGCAGCTTACGGAGGAGAGGTAGGTGTGGGGTGTAAGGTATAAGGTATAAGGTGGAAGGTGGAAGGTAGCTACTCACCTCATAGCTGACGGCTGATAGCTGAGACCTGAAACCTCTTTACCCCTGCTCCGCACCTATCTCCAGCCCCCTTATTTCTTTTAATTTAAACAACACCTCTTCTAACCGGTTCTGGGGTATACCGATCGTCATGGTACAAAATAGTTGTAGCTGCTGCTCCGCTACGCTGCAGTTATACTGTTTTATAATGGTCATTATCGTATTCATAATCGTATAGTCGAATTGCAGCCGGTATTGGCGCTCAACAGGTTTTTGTATAACCGGAACAGTTTGCAGCACAAGTGCGGCAGCCGAACGGTAGGCATTAATTAAGCCGGGAACGCCCAGCAAAGTGCCTCCGAAATACCTTACCACCACAATCAGTATATTGGTGAGTTGTCTGCTTTCTATAAGTCCGAATATGGGCTTGCCCGCCGTACCCGAAGGCTCGCCGGCATCGCTAACGCGATAATGGTTACCATCGAGCCCTATGCGGTAGGCAAAACAATAATGCGTGGCTTTGGGAAATGCCTTTTTTACCAGTTCCATTTCCTTTTTAAAATCATCTGCCGAAGCAAGCGGGATCAAACAGGCAATGAACCGGCTTCCCCTGTCTTTAAACTCTGCCGTTCCCCGTTGCTCTACTGTATAATAATAATCCATAAACCTGTTCTTCCTTCCCGGAATTCCGGTGAAATAATTGCACCCCTACGTTGTTATTCATTGCTTTGATGCGGAATGAATATAGTATGTTATACTGTCAGAAAAAAAATGCTCCTCTCCTGTTTGCATTTCATTGATGAGCTTTGGCGCTTTTATGCCTCCGGGTATCACTAATGATTCATTTGTAATAATCCGGGCCTCATCCCAGCTGTTTTCGTTGATGAACAACTGCAATATTTGCGCTCCGCCTTCTACAAGCACACTCTGTATACGCAAATGGTATAAAGCGCTTATAACCTGCTGCACTATACTTACCTCCCCGCTAACCTGGTAAAACCAGTTTCCACCTCTTAACATACGATCGCTGTCCGGTACCGTATGCCGGTGTTCATTAAAAATAACAGTGGGCGCCTTTGCATCATACAACTGTAAGGTGCCGGGCAGTTTCAATGTGCGGTCAATCACCAGCCTTACCGGGTGCTCTCCCGGCCATAAGCGCGTAGTTAAGGACGGGTTATCGAGCATTGCGGTACGGGTTCCCACCAAAATAGCCGGCTCCTCACTGCGCCAGCGATGTACCAGCCTGTTGGTATACGCGTTGCTGATTTGCACAGCCGAACCATCCCGCGCAGCTATGGCTCCATTGCGGCTTTGTGCCCATTTAAGCACTATAAACGGCCGGTGCTGCGTATGAAAAGTAAAAAAGCGTTTATTCAGCTCCCGGCATTCTTTTTCAAGCACGCCTGTTATTACCGTTATACCTGCTGCCAGCAGCTTTTCAATGCCTTTACCATTTACTTCGGGAAAGGGGTCCCTGCAGCCCACTACTACTTTGGGTATACGGTGCTGTATGATCAGTTCGGCGCAGGGCGGCGTTTTGCCATAATGCGCGCAAGGTTCCAGCGATACATACAGCACGCTTTCACTGATCAGATGCCTGTCTGCGTTTTTTACCGATGCTATACAATTCACTTCAGCGTGTGGCATTCCATACTCCCGGTGATAGCCCTCTCCTATGATCCGGTTATGATGTACCAGCACAGCGCCCACCATCGGGTTGGGCGCAACATACCCTGCGCCGGCCCTGGCCAGTTGCAGGCAACGGTGCATATATCGTTCTTCTATAGTCAATGTGTGCACAATAACATTATTCAAAACTAAGTTACGCTAATAAAAAACCCCGGACGTTACCCGGGGTTGGCGTATAGCAATGATTTTATATTAATGGGCGGCGGCAGCAGCGGCCTGCTTTGCTTTAGCCCGTTGTTTTGTTTCCTCAGGCGTTAGCTTACCCAAAGGTTTATCTTTTGCAAAGTCAACCAGTATAGGTGCGGCAACAAATATCGAAGAATAGATACCTGTTATTACACCGATCAGCATAGCAAAAGAAAATCCTCTTGTTACTTCGCCGCCAAAGATAAACAACACCAGCAATACAATAAACACAGTTACGGATGTCATAACGGTACGGCTCAGGGTATCGTTAATGGCAGCGTCAATGATACGGGTTTTGCTTTCTCCTTTCATTGTTCTGCTGTATTCGCGTATACGGTCAAATACCACCACGGTATCATTCATGGAAAACCCTACCACTGTTAATATTGCCGCAATAAAATGCTGGTCAATTTCCAGCGGAAAGGGCATGATATGCCTGAAGAAAGAAAATACCGCCAGTGTAACCAACACATCATGCACCAGCGAAAAGATGGTACCAAGTGAAAACCTCCAGTCGCGGAAGCGGAGGAAAATATAAAAGAAAATAAGAATAATAGATACTACGGTAGCGGTTACCGCGCCCCGCTTCAGGTCTTCCGAAATGGAAGGCTGAACGCTTTGTGAGCTTTGAAGGTATACTTTTTTGAAATCCGCGGCGGTAGTGCCTTCTGCCAGGAAGGGTTGAAGCCCTCCGAACAAAGTAGCTTCCACTAAAGAATCTGTGGTACGTGAAGGATTTTCTTTCTGGAAAGAAGTGGTGATATTCAATGTGCGCGCATCACCTACCGTTTTAATTACGGGGTACTCGCCAAATACTTTTTGCAAAGCATTTTTTACATCGTCGTTATCCTGGGCATGATCAAAGTGGATGGTATAGCTTCTTCCGCCCTTGTATTCTACCCCTTCATCAAAACCATAAAAGAAAGAGCCTATTCCAAATATAAATACCACCACGGAAATGGCATAAGCGTACTTACGCGCTTCCACAAATTTGAAATGCGCCTTTTTAAATATAACACGGGATAACTTGGTAAAGTACTCAAAGTGACGGCCTTTTTTGTTGGTCCACCATTCGGAAACCAGCCGTGCAATAAGGATACCACAGAACAGGTTTAACACCACGGCAATAATTTGTGTAGTGGCAAACCCTTTAATAGGACCGGTACCAAAAATATAGAGGATGATAGCCGTTAGTAATGTGGTAACATGCGCATCTAAAACGGGAGGCAGCGAACGGTTATATCCATGATCTACAGCCATGGCATAACTTCGCCCCCATGTTATTTCTTCCTTGATACGTTCAAATATAATTACGTTGGTATCTACCGCCATACCAATAGCCAGTACTAATGCCGCAATACTTGCGGAGGTTAGTGTGGCGCCCAACCCGCTTAAAACACCAATGGTAAAGAACAGGTTCAGGATCAATGTGATGTTAGCGATCCAGCCGCTGGTATTAAAATACAATAACATCAGGGCGAATATCACTACAAAAGAAATAATAAATGACATAGCTCCTCCCCTAACGGCTTCCTTACCGAGCGTGGGGCCTACCATTTGTTCCTGCACAATTCTTGCAGGGGCAGCTAATTGACCCGACTGGAGGATATTTGCCAGGTCGGAAGCTTCCTCTACCGTAAAACTGCCTGAAATTTGGGAGTTACCATCTAATATGGGATTGATAACATTGGGTGCAGAGTATATAATATTATCTAATGCGATAGCTACAGGTTTGTTTACATTTTCCGTAGTAAGATCCGCCCATTTCTTGGTGCCCTGCTTGGTCATCCGGAGTGAAACTGCCGGTCGGCCGCGTTCGTCATAAGAAATAGTGGATTCTTCCACGTCATCACCTTCTAACGGCGCTTTATCGCCATCGCGTGTCTTAATAACATACAGGGGAAGCACTGTTGCGGTTGTTGCCGCTCCCCGGGGCGCTATGCCGTATAAGAAACGGGCATTGGCGGGGAAGATGTCCTGTGTGATCCTCAGGTTCTCATTTAATAAAGCAGTGTCTTTTATCTGCACGTATGCTATGGCGGCCTCGCCCTGAGAAGCCTGCATCAGCAAGCCCAGTATAGTATGCGTAGTAGCGGCGGGTACCGTACTGATTTCATTTGCCTGCTGGTTGGTATCTGTGGAAAGATCAGACAGAGACAGCGTTTTGGTAGTATCAACCGGAGCGGCAGCACTTCCTGTATCCGGCTGTTTTTTTACCGTATCGGAAGTTGCCGTTTGGCTTTGACCAATCTTTTTCAGCATGTCTTCGGCCTGGGTAAACGACTGCGATAGCTCATCACCTCTGTATACTTCCCAGAACTGCATGTTGGCAGTAGCCTGTAATATTTTACGTACTCTTTCCGGATCGTCTTTTACGCCTGCCAGCTCTACACTTATAGTGCCCTTACGCGGATCAGGATTAATATTGGGCTGGGCCACCCCAAACTGGTCAATACGCTTGCTTAATACCCTGAAAGTATTTTGAAAAGCCTCGCCTGCCATTGTTCTCAGTTTAGCAATCACCTGCCCGTCGGAGTCTTCCAGCTTAATGTTGCGCTGACCCGCGTTAGCAAACAGGCCGGATAATTTCCCGGAAGGATTCACCTCTTTATATGCCTCTGCAAACAGGCCAATATAATCGGCATCCGTAGTTCCCTTGCGCTCACTTGCCAGGTCTAACGCCTTGTTCAGCCCGGGATCTTTGGGACTGTTGGAAATAGACCGCAGCAAATTTTCCAGTTCAACCTCCAGCGTTACGCTCATACCACCCTGTAAATCCAATCCCAGGCTTAATTCCTGTTCTTTGGCTTTCTGGTAACTGGTAGCTCCATTAATGCCATAAGTAATAATTTTCCCTTTAGTGCTGTCTAATAAGCGGGTTAACCTGCGCTCGTAAGCAGAATCTTTGGCTTCCTGTGAAGCCCCGCTGTAATGAGAATTTACCCAGTTAAGGGCTTGTTTTTCCATCTTCCCCTCGTGGTTATGCACCACCCATGTAAAATGCAGTTGGTAAAGGGATATAGCAATCAATGCAATCGCAAAAACAGAGACCAAACCTTTCAGTTGCATA
>NZ_DAOMQT010000047.1:0-32048 GCF_035445465.1 Agriterribacter sp. | reverse complement strand
CAACCAGCCGTTTGAAAAAAGAATTATTCTATTTTTACCGGACAGCAATGATTCGGATTTAATGCTATCTGCCTTTTCAGGTATTGCACAACGATGCTTATCTTTACACTATGGCAAAAAAAGAAAAGCCCATATTTAATAAACGTATTTTTTGGGATGTGGTATTTGAAAATATTGACTACGATGCCAAAGCCAATTTTGTAATTGAACGGGTGTTTGAACGGGGTGATGTGGAAGATATACGCAACTGCCGGCGCTATTATGGCGATGAAAAAGTGACGGAAGCATTGTTGAATGCAAAGTTCTTACCTGAAACCAGGATGTACCTTGCCAGTGCTGTAATCAATAAACCGCTTAAAGACTTCAGATGCTACACCTTGAGACAGTTAAACCCCACACTTTTTCCTTATTAAGGCAATTAATGGAAATACCCGTGTTAAAAGATTTTTCTTTAGTAGGTGGCACGGCTTTGACATTATTGTATGGACACCGCATGTCCGTTGACCTTGACTTATTTTCAAATAAGGAATTTGCAAATGATGAAATCGTTGAGGCGTTGACGAAAAAGTTTGGAGATAATTTTATCATGGAAGAGAAACCCCCTAGATTCGGAATCTTTTGCTATATAAATAATGATAAGGTAGATATTATCCGCCATCCTCATCCATTAATCAGAAAAGAATCGCTTATAGATGGAATCAGGATGTTTTCAACGGAAGATATTATTGCTATGAAGGTGCAGGCTATTCTCGGCCGGGCAAAGAAGAAAGATTTCTGGGACATCGCTGAATTACTAAGCCATTATTCCGTTGATGATTTTATCAATTTCCACAGGGAAAAATATGCAAAACAAAATTTGTTAATAACCGTACCCCAGGCCCTCACCTATTTTGCCGACGCAGAAGAAAGTGAAGATCCCATCAGCCTGAAAAAACAAAGCTGGCAAAGTATAAAAGAAATCATTGCCCAAAAAGTAAGTGCATACTTAGCCTGATTGCTTAATATGAAAAATAAAGCGGTCGGTATGCGACAAAGGAGGCGTCAGACCGCGATCGTACCAGGGCTTCCAACCTTTGGAAAGTTGGAAATCCTATGGACGACATCATTGTGCGGCATAAGGTTTTAACCCAAAAATTTGCAGGTGGTAATGCATAGCGCTTAACCGGTTGCATTCCGATATGTATATAATAGTATATTGCAAATATTCTATTATATTTTTTGGAGTAATTCTTATAACAATGCGTTTGTTTCTGTATATAGGTGTGGCGCTCGTGTTATCATTGCTGAATGTGAACTGCCAGTCTAATAAAAGGGATTCGTCAGCCTCATCCCAAATTGATCAAACGTATATAAACGATAGCATACAGCTCTATGCTTCTGAAGCTGTTAAAGTGCCCGCATCCCGGCTTACATTTCCCGATGGCATCAGGCACGTTGTTGTGGAGCCAAGTAATGATAAGTATAAGTTTTTACATGACCCAGCAATCATTGCTCATAAAAGAGCGTTGATCGCGGCGTGGTACAATTGCCCATCGGAAGAGATTGCTGATGAATCCTGCATCAGGGCAAGAAGGTCTTATGATGGAGGAAAAACCTGGTCGGCAGTGGAAGTGGTTGCATCTGACAAAGAGAAAAAAGGAATTTATTATGTACCCGCACAATTGCTTTCTTTTAACGACGATTTGTATGCATTCGTAGGTAAAATGACGGGGCACGACCGTATCTTAAACACAACTACCTACAAATATGATGAGTTTCAAAAAAACTGGCAGGAGTTGGGAGAAACCGGGGCCTTGTTTTTACCGAATTGTATACCGGTTAAATTAAATAATGGTAACTGGATAATGGCAGGACGTGTAGCCTCTTCTCCGGGACAACTTCCATTAATACCGGCTGTATTAATAAGCCCGGTCGACAGCATTGAAAATACCTGGAGATTGGTTAAACTGCCTGCGGAATATAAAGAGGATCAATATCCGGAAACCACCCTCATTACCAGTGGAAAAACCATATATGCATTTGCCCGTGCAGATGGACCTGCCAATAAGCCGGATGTTTTTATCAGTAATAATTACGGCGAAAGCTGGACTAAGATAGGGTCTCATGATTTCAACGCTATTTCTTCAAAGCTGTATGCAGGAACTTTAAGCGATGGTCGTGGATATATAGTGTTTAATTATCTTCCTTCAGAAAACCTGGCAGATGATATTGAAGACAGAAAGGTACTTGCAATTGCCATTTCAAAAGATGCAGATCATCCTTTTTCCTTTTCCCGTATTTATAAAATACAGTCGCCTGGGCCGGGCAGGCCCATGCTGTCGCATTATCCCTGCGTTTTGGAAAATGAAGGCAATTTATATATAGTGTATACCGCAAACTTCGCCGGTGAAGAAAAGCGGCAATGTGAATTGGCCATCATACCGGTACAATCCCTGCGTTAAATGAAAGCGATCGGTACGTGTACCAGGAGAATCTTTCAAAGGGCCGCTAAAGAAGATATGCCACTAAGACTCAAAAACACAAAGTCCTAGTCTTCCCGTTTTATTTCCTTCGTGCTTTAGTGGCTTTGTGGCAAAACACTACTTTTTAGCCAGCCCCATGCAGCTTATCTTTAAAAAAATAGGCATGCAAATCTGTTTACGCATGCCGGGGTCGTACCAGCTCCGGGTTACTGGTATTAAGCTCAGTCAACACTTTTACCGTACGAAAACGAACACCGGTGTAATAAAAACGGACAACTTTCCCGGGTAAGATCAATTAATCCATTGATTACCAGTGAAATAAACTACTGGTTTATAATTTGTGCCAGGAAAAGAATGTTTAAGAACTATTTCAAAATTGCCTGGCGCAATATTACAAGACATAAAGCATATTCTATACTCAATATCGCAGGACTGTCTATAGGTATGGCATGCAGTATACTTATTTTGCTTTGGGTACAGCATGAGTTAAGCTACGACCGCTTCAACAAGCATGCAGATGAAATATACCGCCTTACCTGTAATGCGGGTGATTTCAAAGCTGCCGTAAGCCCCGCAGGCATGGCGGAAGGATTGCGGGCGGAAATGCCGGAAATAGAAGCTACGGTACGTATAAGCAAGCCGTCTACCAGCCTGGTAGAAGTTGGTGACAAAAAATTCGAAGAGCATCGTGTTTTTTTTGCTGACTCCAATTTCCTGCAGGTGTTCTCCTATGCCCTGCTTAGCGGCGACCGTAAAACAGCATTAAACAGTGTTGATGGCGTATTGATCACCCGGGATATTGCAAAGAAATATTTTGGGAGCGAAGATGCTGCAGGTAAAATGATACGCATAAACAACAATGAAAACTTTATAGTAAAAGGCGTTTTGGCAAATGCACCATCAAATGCTCATTTCCGGTTTGATATTATTTTTCCTATGGAAACCCTTGCCCGCACAGACTACGATCTGATCAACAAGGTTTGGGGGAGTTTTAATTTCTATACCTATATTCAGTTTCACAACAACTTCAACAAAGCAACCCTACCCGGTATTATCAAAAAAATCCAGGCTATTCACAGGGCACATAATGGCGATGGACTCAAGGTGGACTTTCACCTGCAGCCCTTACCCGATATTCACCTGCATTCCGATCTGCAGATTGATCTGCCCGGACAAGGAAATATCCAGTACGTTAACATTTTTTTTATAGTGGCTATCTTTATTCTCGCGGTAGCGTGCATCAACTTTATGAACCTTGCCACGGCCCGGTCGGCACGGCGTGCAAAGGAAGTAGGATTGAGAAAAGTTGTTGGTGCCAGCCGTTACCAGATTATGCTCCAGTTTTTGGGTGAAGCCATGATCATTGCCTTCTTTTCGCTGATCGTTGCTATCGGTATAGTGTACCTGCTATTACCGGTATTCAACACCCTGTCGGGAAAGGAATTGACTATAAATGTGCTCAAAGGAAAACTATGGATCAACCTTTTGATCATAGCATTCATCACCGGTATACTGTCTGGCAGCTATCCTGCTTTATTCCTTTCGGGATTTAAGCCGGTGAAAGTGCTGAAGGGAAAAGTTAAAGTGGCGGGCGCCAGTCTTATATTGCGAAATACACTGGTTGTTGCTCAATTTGTGGTAGCTATATTGTTGCTCACAGGTACCGCTGTAGTATACCGGCAACTGAACTTTATTAAAAACAAAAATCTCGGCTTCGACAAGGGAAACCTGCTGTATGTACCCATGACCGGTGAGCTATGGAATAAGCAACCGGCGTTGAGAGCTGCATTGGAACGAAACCCGCTGACCTCCGGTTTTTCAGTGATCTCTGATTTGCCTACTGCGCTCATTTCCGGAACTACTGATATAGATTGGCCGGGCAGAGATCCCAAATCGCAGGTAGTGATACCTTCAATAGATGTGGATGTAAAATTTATGGATGTTTTCAAAGTAAAGCTGCTGGCTGGTCGTGGTTTTTCCGCGGCGCTCACAACAGACAGTTCGAATTACATGATCAACGAAAAGATGATGCAGGTGATAGGAATGAATATAGATAATATAGTAGGGCAAAACATCAGGTTTGGCGATAATAAAGGAACGGTGATAGGGGTGGTAAAAGACTTCAATTTTAAACCGTTGCAATATGCTATTGAGCCATTGGTACTAAGATTTAACAGGTACGGCGGACTGGTGATGGTGCGTACGCAACCCGGAAAAACGGAAGCCACTATAGCCGCGCTGGAAGGCATCAGTCGCTCACTCAATCCTTCTTATCCGTTTACCTATAGTTTTCTTGATAAGGACCTTGATAATTTATATCGTGGCGAGCAGCAGATGGGTAGCATATTTAATCTCTTTGCCGCGCTCGCTGTTTTTATTTCCTGTCTCGGGTTATACGGGTTGTCTGCCTTCATGGCAGAACAGCGTACAAAAGAGATTGGCGTACGCAAAGTACTTGGGGCTTCAATATTCAATATCATATATCTTTTGTCTGCAAACTTTACGCGGTTAATATTGATTGCGATGTGTATTGCGATCCCGCTCTCGTGGATGGCTATGAGCAAGTGGCTTGACGAGTTTGCCTACCGGATTGATATCAACTGGACCATATTTCTTGCAGCCTGTACAACTGCATTATTGATTGCCTGGCTAACGGTGAGCTATGAATCTGTTAAAGCGGCTGTTGCCAACCCGGTGAAGTCATTGCGTACGGAGTAATACAAATGTGGGAAAGGTGAAAATGTGAAAAATGTGGAAATGTGAAAATAAAAGCGGTCGGTACGCGACGAAGGAGCGTCAGACCGCGGGATAATGAGAAATGTGGAAGTGTGCAAATGTGGCAAATGTGAAATGAACAGCAGGTGAAAATCATAAATCAATAAACTTGTCCGCCGGGGCGGATCAGCAATCATAAATGACGCTTTATGTTTAAAAATTATCTCAAAACCGCATGGCGGCATCTTAAAAAAAACAAATTGCATTCGATCCTTCATATCACGGGACTGACTGTTGCCCTTACAAGCGTTATACTTTCAATACTATACTATAAAGACGAGCACAGCTTCGACACTTTTCATGCGAACAATCCATACCTGTACCGTATCAATACAACTTATATTGACAATAAAACCGGTCAAAAACACGAAAGTGGCGGTACTGCACAGGTTCAGGGTCCTGCCTTTAAGGACCAATTGCCTGAAATAACAGCATATACAAGGATATGGGGCGGAGATATTATTGAAAATGTGAAATCCGGCGATAAAGCATTTAACCTCGGTACGGCATTCGTTGATTCAACGTTCTTTAACGTATTTTCCTTCCCGCTTTTACATGGCAACCCCACCACAGCGCTCCACGATAAATATGCTGCCGTTATAACTGAGAAAACAGCATTGAAATTTTTTGGAAGCACCAATGTAATAGGTAAAAGAATTGAAGTAGCAGATAATCCGGATTCTCTCTTCGCCTCATTTACAGTTACGGGTGTAGCCAAAGATCCACCTTCCAACTCCTCTATACAGTTTGATATATTGCTTCCCTTCACCTACCTGAAAGTTTTATTTAATGACGACACATGGCTTAATGCCTACCTCGGCACTTTTGTAGTATTGCATCCGGCCACGGAGATAAAAGCGCTCGAAAAAAAATTCAATGCTATACATGATGCCAATGCCGGAGAACAATTACGAAGAGCAAAAGAAAACGGAGAATTTGACAAACAGACCTATTATACCCTGCAGCCTTTTACCGAAGTGTATTTGAATCGCCTGACTTCTTCAATCCTGGGTCGCAAAGACGGAACAGGCCACGGGAGTGACATCGTATATTCTTATTTTCTTTTGGGGATATCATTCTTCATATTATTGATGGCTTCAATTAATTTTATCAACTTAAGTATCGGGAGTTCGTTAAAACGAGCTAAGGAAATCGGCGTCCGGAAAATTACGGGGGGCAGTAAAAAGCAAATCATCGTCCAGTTTTTGACTGAATCTTCCATTATTTGCCTTCTCTCGCTTTTAGTAGCCATTGCGCTTGCAAGCGCTGTGTTACCCTTTTTCAACCAGTTAGCAGGCAAGCATTTATCTCTCTCCCTGCTACAGGATGGCAGTTTGTTTTTTTATCTTGGTTGTTTACTGATTGTTAATATAGCGATTGCGGGATTGTATCCCGCGTTTGTACTTTCGGGGTTCAAACCAAAGGAAGTGTTGTACAATAAACAAACCCTGTCTGGTCATAACTGGCTTGGAAAAGGGCTGGTGGTTTTCCAGTTTTCATTATCGGTTTGCCTCATTATTTCTTCTATAGTGTATTACAGGCAAATGGATTTTATTAGAACAAAGGAACTGGGTTACAATCCATCCAATATTATCCGTGTTGAAATACCACCACGAAGAGATACCAGGTCTATTTATAACCAATTTAAAAATGATCTGACAAAAGAACCCGGCATTGAGCAGATACTGTTTGAAACAAACCTGTATGGCGATCATAAAATAGCTGTTAATAATAAAAATGTGAAAAGTCATATCAGGATGATTGATGAATCCTATATACCACTGCTTGATATTGAGATGAAAGAGGGCAGAAATTTTTCAAAAGATTTTGGAATGGATAAAACGGGTGCCGCAATTGTAAATGAAGCTTTTGTAAGGGCGGCCGACTTAAAAGATCCTGTTGATGCTCAAATCAAAACAGCTAATTGGATTGCAAAGCAGCCGTTAACCATTGTTGGCGTTGTAAAGGATTATCACCACAGTTCTTTAAAACAGGCCATCCAGCCAATGGTTTTTACTATGAGTGACACATCATCAGGTACCGTATTGCTGAAAATCAACAAAGCAAGATATGCAACATCGCTGGCAGCAATTGAAAAAATATATAAGCAGGTGGTACCGGGCTCGGAATACACCTATGATTTCTGGGATGACCTGAATGCGAAGGAATATAAGCAAGAGTTGAAATGGCAGAAAATAATTGTTATCGCCACAGCTTTGTCCATCCTGATATGCTGCCTTGGTTTGTTTGGTCTTACCAACCTGTCTACCCGTCAGCGAACAAAAGAAATCGGAATACGGAAAGTGCTTGGCGCTTCTGTTGCATCAATCGCTTCATTGCTTTCAAAAGATTTTTTAAAATTAGTCGTCATTGGTTTTTTGATCGCCTCACCAGTTGCCTGGTGGATAATGAACAACTGGTTGCACGATTTCCCCTACAGGATTGATATAAGCTGGCAGGTCTTTCTGATTGGGGGAGTGATAACCGTGTTTATTGCCATTGCTACGGTAAGCTTCCAGGCCATAAAAGCGGCGGCGGCGAGCCCGGTGAAAGCATTGCGAAGCGAATAGCGAAGTAATACAAATGTGAGAAATGTGGCAAATGTGGCAAATGTGAAATGAACAGCAGGTGAAAATCATAAATCAATAAACTTGTCCGCCGGGGCGGATCAGCAATCATAAATAACGCTTTATGTTTAAAAATTATTTCAAAACCGCCTGGCGGAATGTAATGAAGCATAAAACTTTTTCCTTCATTAATATTTTTGGCTTAACCATTGGATTGGCAAGCTTCCTGCTGATCGCCTTATATATTTTTGATGAGCTTACGTTTGACCGTTTTCATAAAAGTGCAGAAAACATTTATCGTGTTATAGAAACCAAAACAACACCTGAAGGAAAACAAACCAAAAGCGCAGGCGCGGGGTTCCAGGTTTCCGAAAAGCCCAAAACCGACTTCCCCGAAGTAAAAGATGCTGCCCGGCTGACCGCTTTAGGAAGGGTGAATGTGTCTACCACTGAAAATACCAACGTGTTTTATGAAACGTATACGCTGGCAAACCAGGGGTTTTTAAACACTTTCAGTTTTGAACTGTTGGAAGGCGACCGGCACACCGCATTAACTGCCCCTCATTCTGTAATTGTAACAGAGGAAGCCGCTCAAAAATTATTCAGCATTACCCATGTAATTGGCAAGATGATAAAGAATGACAGGGACAAACAGCTTTTTAAGATCACTGCCGTCTTAAAAAATTTCCCCGTTAATTCCCACCTCTCCTTTAACCTGCTTTTTTCTGAATCAAGCATTACTGATGATGATTTCAGGCAGTTTATAAGCTCAGATTGGAATTCCGGCGCTTTTGCAAGTTATTTATTATTAGATGGCAAAGCCGATGCGTATAAGGTTGAAACAAAAATAAACCAGTTGACTGCCGCCGGTAAAAACAATGAACCCGGGATTAAAAGACAGTATACACTTCAACCTTTAAAAGACATTCATTTTTATTCCAATGATATTGAAGGCTATTCCGGCAGAAAAGGTAATATTTCATATGTATATGTTTTTTGCATCATTGCATTGTTCGTTTTACTCATCGCCTGTATCAACTACATGAACTTAACTACTGCACGCTTTGCCAGCAGGGCAAAAGAAATAGCCGTACGAAAAGTAGCAGGTGCTTCAAGGATGAGACTTACGGGGCAATTCCTTGCGGAAGCATTTTTATTGACCACCGTTGCACTGCTGCTTGCATTGATACTGGTTAAGTTGCTGTTGCCTTCTTTTAATGCATTCACAGAAAAACAATTAACGCTTAACAATCAAACCGACTTTCGCATTTATGCAGGCGTTTTTATAATCTTTATCATCACAGGGTTACTGTCGGGCATGTATCCTGCACTGTTTCAATCGGCTGCCAAACCCCTTTTATTGCTTAAGAACAAGGTCAATATTGGCAAAGGAAATCTTTCCATGCGGCGTTCGCTGGTCGTTTTCCAGTTTGCGCTTTCCATTATTATGATCATTGCCACCATTGTGGTTTACCTGCAAATGAAATATGTAAACACAAAGGATATGGGCTTTAACAAAGAACAATTGCTTGTGGTGGATATCAACAGCGGGAAGATCAGGCAGAGCGCCGAAGCCATTAAAGCTTCCTTTGCAGCATTGGCACAGGTAAAAAACGTTTCGGTTAGTTCAAGAGTACCGGGCGAATGGAAAGACCTTCCCAGAATAAAAGTAAAGAATGAAAAAATACAAACGCCTGAAGGTGATGACATGTATTTCATTGGTGTGGATGATCAGTTCTTAGAAACTTTCCGGATAGATTTATTGCAGGGAAGAAATTTTGCTGCCGGCAGTGTTGCCGATTCTTCGGCAGTGCTGATCAACGAAACGGCAGCCAAAGCATTGGGCATCACCCGGCCTTCAGAACAACGGATTGAAATACCATTGGATCAGCCATTCAAAGCAAGCGTAATTGGTATAGTGAAGGATTTTAATTTCCAGTCGTTGCGTGAGCCGCTTGCGCCTATGGTATTGGGCTTTCAAAAAAATCCCGTTCAGCCTATTGATTACTTTACCGTAAAAGTAACAACAGGTAATATGAGCGAAACGCTTAAGCAAATGGATGCTGTTCTTCATGGCTTTGATCAGAACCACCTGTTCGAATATCATTTCTTAGATAAGCAGTGGGAGTTGTTTTACCGTGATGACAAGGTAAGAGAGGCCATCTTTCTTATTGTTGCCATCCTCACCATTGTAATTGCATGCCTGGGCTTGTTTGGCTTAGCCACTTACGCAGCCGAACAACGTATCAAAGAGATCGGTATCCGCAAAGTATTTGGGGCAAGCGTTAGCAGCATTGTAAACATGCTGTCGGTCGATTTTTTAAAGTTGGTTTGTATTGCCGCCGCAATTGCCTTTCCTGTTGCGTGGCTGACAATGAACAAATGGCTGGCCGATTTCGCCTATCGTATCCACATTAGCTGGTGGATATTTGTGATAGCGGGTATAACAGCATTCCTGATCGCCCTGTTTACCATCAGCTTCCAGGCGATCAAAGCAGCGGTGGTAAGCCCGGTGAAGTCACTCCGCACGGAGTAAAACAAATGTGGAAAATGTGATGAATATGGAGATGTGAAAATGTGGCAATTTGAAAATAAGGCGGTACGTACGTGACGAAAAGAGCGTCAGACCGCGGGATAAATGTGAGAAATTAATTCGCGCCGGGGGGGGCCTCACAACCGTGGTGGGCTAGCTACGAAACCCTGGTGCTAACAATTTGCCGGGGTCTCACCCTGCCCATAGTTGCCGTACTGTGAAGACCCCGTCGGGAAGAAAAGTTTATAAAAATGTGCAACTGTGAAGCCCGGTCATGTATCAGGAGTTTGTCCCATGTGTTTTTTAAAAGCAGTAGTGAAACTGTTCCTGTTGTTAAAACCACTTTCCTCTGCAAGCGCCTGCAGGGTGAGGAGTTTTCCTGCTCCTGATTTTATGAGGATACAGGCATGGCGGACGCGCTGGAAATTAATAAAATCATTGAAATGCTGTTTGTGCTCCTGATGTATTACAGCAGATAATAAATAAGGCTGATACCCGGTTGCGATGGAGAGGTCACGCATGGAATAACCTTTCTGGAGATACGCATGATCTTCAACCAAAACCTCATCTATCTTTAGGGCTATTTCCTTAATTTTTTCTTCCGAAAGATATTCCAGTAATTTCGGAATATGACTGGTTTCCTGGTGAATATCATTATTAGAAGTTATGTCTTTACTTGCCAGAAAGTCCTGACCAGGTGTTTGATCTTTTGCTGCATTTCCGGTCAAAGAAGTAGAAGTCCGTTCCTCTCCTATGTCCGCTGCATTTTCCCTTTTTATATGCCGGGAAGAATCAGGATATGAGATGATAAGCCCCCTGAGTCCATAAAGGATTTCCGGACTAAAGAATAGCAAAACGATCTGAACAAATACGCCGGCAGATATTGAAGTGTGGATTATGATGAAATTATAGGGACTGGCGCCGATAAAAAAATTAAGGTAGAAAGGTAAAAAATAGAAAGCCTGTAGCACACATGTAATAACAAACCACCTGATAATAGCCCTGTTCTCTTTAAGCAATACATTAAACTGTCTGATCCGGCTGGTGCAATAAAGCATCCTGATCTGCAATACCCAATAGGTTGTCATCAGCAGGGTTCTGACTATTACCCAGTTGATAGAAGGTGTGATCCAGCCGTTCTGCAAGCTCTGACCTCTGTCAGGCATTTGCATTTCCCTGGTTGCCATCGCTATTTTTTCCGGACCCGGCAAAAGGAAAACAGGAAGATAGTCAATAGTATATAGCAATGCAGGTATAAAATGAACAAGGTCAAATGCCTTGAATACTTTGGGTTTCAATATTGATCTGAAGTAAAAAAAAGATAGCGGCATGATCATAAGACCAATTACGTTTCCGGTACGAAAAAGATGGTACCACGGCACATCTTTCATCATCTGGGTATACACAAGAAAAACAATAAAATTGCCACCGCAGGCGGTAAAGAAATAGAGGGATAACAGTTTGTTCTGCTTATTCTGTTTCCCGCTGTATTTCCATAATATTGCTGAAATTAAGAGGCATATTACTATGCCTGCTGAATAAACCCAATTGGATAAGTTAAATGTTTCCGGCATTGTAGTGATCATTTTCCAAATACAACACTTATTTATGTACTAACGGTAACCCCACCGGCGAAAGGCCTATACCAGGCGTCCGCCAGGAATGGTACGGAAGAGGGCAGGAAAAGAGCCAGCGCGATTGTCCGGATGAATCATTCAGGCGACAACGACCTTTAGTCGTGCCGGGATGAGGTTATTCTCCTGCGCCATCCTGCTCTTCTTCAACAACAGGGGGAACAGTATAAGCAACCGAAGCCTCACGTGCAGCACGTTTTTGGGCCGGGGTTAGCGGCTGGATCCATGAATTATCATAAGGTTGGAAACAGGGTTTAGCCAACAGTTCCTGTAAGGAAACTTTACCGTCTATGTACCGGCATAAAGCAGTAAATGCCTGCCTGTTCTCTTTTTTTAAGATCAGCAAACTGGCATTGGTACCTGCTTTCGCAGCAATGGGCACGCCTCCGCCCAGCTCGGCCCAATGGCCGCCCAGCAACAGGTTTTTTACCGGCGTTTGGTAATGGGCTATCCTGCTTTGCATGTTCTTTCGTCCGGGTTTTGCTCCCATCATCGTTCCGTTCTTATTACCGGTATAACGGTAATGGGTAACCGGTGTTGCCACTTCATAAAACAATATATGCGATCGCAGCCCGGGAGCTACCAGCGCTTCTACCCTTCCAATAATAATTTCAGCGATTTCTTTTTTTAATGTTTTATAGGCTTCTCCCCGGATGTAATTGCCCTGCTCATCCCGCGTAGTACACCAGTTATTGCTGTAATCCATCAGCGCCGGCATAAATAAAGTAAGTGAGCCATGTCCTTCCGGCACCATCGTCTTATCTCTCACAGATGGCGCCAGTATGCTGATTTCGGTGGTAGCAGGATCGCCGGTATGATGACTGTCGTATGACTGTCTCTCATCTGCAACATGTATCATCTCTTCACCAAAGCCCAATTCCTCTGCGCTGCAATTAAGAGCAATGGAAATGGTTACAGATGAAGTATACAATTCAGCATGCTGCAGTTTACTTTTCAGTTTTACAGGAACAGCATTGGCCGGCAACATCTTTTCATACAGGGTTTCAATATCACATGCGGCAATTACATACTTGCTGCTGAGCTGCTGTAATTTACCTTTATGTACAAACGCCACCCCGGTAGCAGTATTTTCACGCACTATAATTTCCTTAACGCTGCATTGCGTGCACACCACGTTATTATAAAATTCAACTACATGCTGCAACCATTGGGGTATTACCTGCCCGCCTCCTTTTGGCGGACACTGGAAATCGTTGGCATACGACCAGCCTATAGGAACCATGCAACCAATTAGTTCGGTTTCCGAGGCAAAAATGCTGTGCAGCTTCTCATCTTTAAAGAATCGTTTTAATCCCTTCTTTAAACCCTTTTCCCCACTGTATGAAATAAAAGGAATAAAAGGCAGGATCACCTTAAGCACCTTTAACTTGTTTTGCAATTTTTCTGAAAAAGACATGGTTTCTTCCGATCTGAATATCTGGTTCAGATTGTTAAGTGAGTTCCCTATTTTTTGGGCTTTGAAAAAAAAACGTTCAATTCCTTCTTTTTCATTTGGGAATTCTGCACTCAACTGATCCCTTAATTCATCAGGATTATTGGTAAGGAGGTAATTATAACCACTGCCCTTATATCGCCGGGTGTGCTCCAGGGTAATAGCTTTTGGATGATCATTACCCAGCACATCAAAAAGTTTGGTAACCATCCCTTCCGGGCCATACTGGTTCAGCCAGTGAATGGCGGTATCAAAAATAAAATCTTTTCTCCTGAAACCGGCTAAGTATCCGCCCACATGCGGCTCTTTTTCCAGTACACAAACCGAAAGTCCTGCCTTGCTTAATAAAGCCGCAGCAGTTAATCCGCCTATGCCGGCGCCTATGATTACCACATCATAATGCGTCTCCAGTTTTTTCATGGCAGGAAATTACTAAACAGATTTCAATTGTATGTTTTAATTATTCCTTTTTGAGCAGATTTCAAATTTACAGGCACAAAAGCCATGCTTTACGGCGGCATTCATTTTCATTGTTCTATTACCACCACTGCCGTTGCCATGCTTTTAACATGCGATAATGAAACGTGTATCCTTACTGCGCCGACTGTAACGGCAGTTTCTCCAAGCAATTGCAGTTCCGGCTTACCGTTTCCGGTATTAATAATTTCCACTTCATGAAAAGCTGTTCCGTTTTTCCACCCGGTGCCCATCGCTTTAAAAAATGCTTCCTTGGCTGCAAACCTTGCGGCGTAATGCTGGTATTTATTCGTCTTTGACTCACAATACGCTATTTCATTTTTTGAAAAAACCAGTTCCCTGAAGCCCTTTTCTTTTTCAATGGCCTTTGCTATCCTGCCGGTTTCAACAATATCTGTTCCGATACCCGTTACCATTTTATTGCAATTTCTTTTGAATATCGGCTATTTGCTGCCGGATATAGGCTTCTTCCTGCTTTGTAGCGATCTCTTTTGTTAATGCCTGCTCATAATATTGTATGGCACGGTCAAATTGTTCACGCTTAAAACAATAATCACCCGCAAGTACATACGTATGATAAAACTGCGGGTTGCTGGCTACTAAGCTATCTGTATCTACTTCTCCCCCTTCGGCTATACGATGCCTGTATTGCCTGTACTTTTCAAAATGCTTATATTGCTGCGTCAGTAAAAAAGTATCTGCGGCAACGGTAAGCGCTGAGTTATATATTTCCCTGTTTTCCTGTAGTCCGTGCAGGGCAAAGATCTTATTAAGATCGTAGGCTACAAACTCACCTAACTGCCAGGGAGATGTGGACACCCATACCAGTAATTTTTTTGGCTCAAATACAATGGCGTGATGTGCTATTAGCTGGTTCAGCGCCTTTTCATTTCCCATACCAATATTGGCATCGTGCAATCCTTTCCTGTCTCTTAATATACTTACGGTATTTTGCACAGTATTTTTTCCTTTCTCCTGTAACAATTCCTGCAGTCTTTTATACCGGTAAGCCGAAGCGCTTTCATTGATCTGTTTAATATTGGGTTCCGTTCCCGCCAGTGCTTTGCTTTGAAAATGATTGGCACAAAGAATGTGGTCTGACTTTGGATCATACACATCTAAGGTATCGGGCGTTTTTTCAATGATCACGGCCTTATTGTCTGCCGCCGATCCAACCAAAAAAGATTCGGATACGAACATGGTGCGCTGATGCGCTATAGCAATGGCTTCATCAATAGTAGCGGCATACTGCAATATTTCCCTTGCCACCAGTGAAACCGGTGTGGCAGAGCCGGAAGGTATACTGCTTTTAGCAGCGTTAATGGTTACGGTAAGTCCTTTTTCATTCATGCCCGACACTACGCCTATAAAGCCGCCCCATGTAACGCTCATGAACTTGTAACCCTGCGAAGGATTTTCAAAAAGGATGATCTTGTTTTTGGCGAAATCATCACCCACATAAAAATCAAAGTTCCGGCCAATGATCATCGCGCTGTCTTCCGAGGCCGTATCCCAGGTACCGAAGGAGGTACATCCTACTAAGGCCATGTTCTGTAACGCATGACCAATATCGTGTGCTGCATGGTAATTGAGTATGCGCTGGTAGTTGGTACCTATATATCCATATGCATCTGAAGCTGATTCCGATATGCCGTATATTTCCTGCTTATATTCATCAATGATATGCTTATCCAGGTTGCGGTTGAACCAGCCGATCACGTATTTTAAAAAGTGCAGGTAAAAAGTAGAAGGGATCATTTTGCTGATCTGTGCGCTGAAATAATCTTCCTGCGATACCAGCAATTCTCTGGAAAGCTTGCCATTCACTACTCCCCTTTCAAAAGCATCACCTTCCACATATAATTCAAACAAACCGGATGCGCTTTTTTTCAGCCAGTTGTTGCCAAGCGTATAAAAACCGTTGCCATGATCTTTACGCTGCCATTGCAGGCTGTCGGCATCCGTAATAACAGGCGGATCCGTTTTGCTTACATATACCACGTATGCGAAACCGCAAAGCAATATCAGCATGAATACGCCCATACTGTACAACAGCCATTTTCCAATTTTTCTAACGCTACGCATTTCTTATTTTTTCAACTACGTTTTCGTTACCCAGTAATGACACACAGGTTAACAGTGCGCTTATGGATGAACCCAATACCCCGTGAATATTTATATTTTGCCCGGTAAGGAACAGGTTCCGCACTTTGGTGCGGGGTGATATAAATGTTTTTAAAGGATCTTTATAATCTTTGGCTATACCGTATAAAGAGCCGTCATAATTGCCTATATAATCCCTGTAGGAAAGCGGCGTGGAAGTAGTATAGGACTGAATACAATTCCGTAGCCCCGGAAATTTTTCTTCCACGCAATCTAACAATATTTCGGCTTTATATTTTTTAAACGCGTTGTAAGTTGTTCCGCGGTCGTTTTCGGCAGAAACCGTATTAAAGGTATGCTGCCAGGGCGCCACCTCATCATAGCGCATATACGTAAATATGGTCATGGCATCTGCGTAGGTACCGGTTTTAGCCGAAGGAGGGAAAAAAAGCGCATACCCCAAAGGCCAATTGTCTTCGGTATAATCTGCCAGGTTCCATATTTCACCTGCTTTATGATAATAATAATTGTGCCTGAAATATTTAAAGCTGCCTTTCTTTAATACAATATGTATTAAAAAGGAAGAAATGGTGTGCGGAAGATTACGTATGCGTTTACGGTATATGTTTTTAATAACTTCCGCGTTGGTGATCTCCATTGTTTTTGCGGGATGGATATTGGAAATGAACTGATCCGCGTAATACCTCGCGCCATTGGCGGCTTCGGCGTAAACAGCCTTGCCGGCTTCGGTTACGATCTTTATTACTTCACAGTTCCTGATAATTTCACCACCATTGCCCCTGATGTTCCCGGCAAGGATCTTTCCAATCTGGGACCCCCCGTTAATGCATTTCCAGGAACTTTCAATATAACTGTTAATAATAAGCGCATGGATGTAAAACGGCGTTTCATCCGGACGGCCCACATAAAGGGCGTTATTACCAACCAGCACCGCCTGCAGCTTTGTGTTACGGGTTAAAGATGTAATAACGGAATGGGTATCTAAGGTCAGCACATCCGCCTTCTCTTCATACAACCCGTTCGTTCTTAAATTATACAAAGGGAACTTATCGCAGGTTTCTTTTATTTTATCACAATAATTGCGGATCGCGGTTTCTTCCCCCGGAAAATCATCTGCCAGGCGCTTTATAAAATTCTCATATCCCTGTGCCTGCCGGTATGCTTTCTGATCATTGCTGATGATAATTTTATCGAAGGCATCCTCATCCATCCGCTGCAGCTTCAGCTTATCCATTACACCCAGGTATTTGAATATCTGGTACAGGTTTTGTCCTTTATCTAATCCGCCAATATAGTGAACGCCCGAATCGAATATCTCTTTTTCACGCGAAAAAGTTTGCAGGCTGCCGCCAATCTGTTTGTTTTTTTCGAGCACGCATACCCGGTAGCCTTCCCTGCTGAGTATGCCACCGCATACCAGCCCGCCGATACCGCTCCCTATGATCACTATGTCAAACCTGTTCATTGTACGTCATTGCGGTTTTGAATTACAAAAATAACATTAGATGTATACTTCGTTTCATCAATTTTACGGCATTCCATATGGTGCGCTGCCGCAGTTTCGTAAATCATGCTGCCGGATAAAAAAGACAAACCGGATGCAGTGGTTTTATTAAACCCAAACAGCTTTGTTGAAAAAAATTCGGTCAGCCGGGTACCTTTATGTTTGGCTTCAAGATCCCTGTCGCCATCCCTTATAATAAGCGTTCCCCCCGCATGTAAGCTGTTCAGGCATTGGCCAATGATTTGCTTTTGCTGTTCAGGGGTAAGATAATGCAACATATCGGCAATGATGATACTGTCATATTGCTCAAAAGCAAAATCCAGTACATCCGCATACTTAAAACCAATCCGTTCATTCCTGCTGAAACAATGATTGGCAACAATCGTTTTTTCCGCATCATAATCAATACCCGTAATGATCCTTCCGGGCGCCGCAAAATGCAGCATATACGACATAAAGCCATAGCCGCAGCCGATATCCAGCACTTTACCCCGTAAAGGCACTAACCGGTGAAACTGCAGGTAATCCTTTTCCAGCTTTACCTTTACCCGCATGTACCATTCTAATACCGGGCCTTTATAAATATAATTATAAAACAATTGTTCCCTGAACCAGGACGGCACTTCCACCGATGCCCGTAATTTTTCATATTCAGCCCTGAAATAGCTCCCCACCTGCTTAGCCCTTTCACTGTAGCTGTTACCATAGCTTTTATCATCCGGCTTTATGCGGGGTAAAAACTGAACCGTTATTTTGCCATCCTTTACCAGCATATCTTTCTTTGTCATCGTGTAGCCGGTACCGTGAATAACCACGGGTAATACATCTAAATGCAGTTGCTCCGCAAGATAAAAGGCGCCTTTATGAAATCTCTTTATTTTACCATCCGGCGAACGGGTACCTTCGGGGAATATAACAACAGAATAACCCTTCTTCACTTTTTCCCGCATTTGTTCAATACTGTTCTCCGCTCCCGCCGATGCAGAATAATAATCCGCCATGCGAACCACCGCACCCGAAACCGGCGCATGCCTTACCCTGTCGTTGGTAAGCAATATCAGCTTTGGATATTGCATCATCAGTATAAAATTATCTAACCCCGACTGGTGATTGCAGATGATAACAGCAGGGTTTGAAAAATTCTCGCCCAACGGGTTTATGATCATTTTCTTTACATTACCCATAATATAAATGAGCGATCCCGAAAACCGGGCAATAGCAACATGGAAAAGATAGCTGCCTTTTTCTTTATTAAAAGGATTACATTTTATAAGAATAAAACCAATGACAGCCAGGATAATGCTGCCGCCAATGAACCACACATGGGCAAACATAGATTTGCAGAGTCCAAAAAAAGTCCACGGAAATAATTGCTGCTGTGTTCTGTTCCTGATCAGCACTGAAAATAAAAAAGGAATACATACCTGCGCCACCAGCACCACGCATAGTATACCAATAACGGAAATCATGGCAATAGACCGCAGCGCCGGGTGTTGGGCAAATATGAGCACACCAAGCCCCACGGTAGCGGTAATGGCCGAAAGCAGGATGGATGATTTAAAAGAAGAAAGATTTTTTTTGCCGGTTTTATATTCCTGCAGCAAACCGTCCATTATAAAAATACTGTAATCATCGCCCAACCCAAAAATAAGGGTAGACACAATAATGTTAATAATATTGAACTTAATGCCCGCTATACCCATGATGCCCAATATCCATATCCAGCTCACCAGCATCGGCAAAAAAGCCATCAGCGCCAGCTCTATTCTTCCATACGTTATTAGCAAAACAAAAAATACGAGTAAAGAAGTTATGAGCGCAATATTGGTAAAGTCTGCATTAATAAGCTCCACAAATTTACCTGTGAGGTATTGCTTATCTAATATGGTAGCGCCGGGTTTGTTTTCAAAGGCATCATATACCGCCGCTTTGCTTTGTGCCGGCACTTTCAGCAGGGTTACCACCGTTGCCTTTCCGGGCGCTTCGGAAATATAATCATCCAGCAGGGTCTTGCGCACAGCGGCCATCGCGGCACTGTCGGTAACATCAAAATACTTGTTGAGCAATAGTGCAAACCGGTTAAAAGCCGTGGCACTGTATCCTAACGCAGCGCCTTCCTGTTCCGTCACCGATAATAGCTG
Source organism: Agriterribacter sp. (assembly GCF_035445465.1). Classification (NCBI taxonomy): domain Bacteria; kingdom Pseudomonadati; phylum Bacteroidota; class Chitinophagia; order Chitinophagales; family Chitinophagaceae; genus Agriterribacter; species Agriterribacter sp. The sequence continues at coordinate 12,378 of NZ_DAOMQT010000047.1, read as the reverse complement.
CCGCTTTTTTTCCGGGGTCCAGTAATTATTCCATCGTGCAATCCTTTGTCGTTGCAGGGTATCGGAAATGAGCAGGGATGATACCCCGGAATATTTAGAGATAATATCCTTTGCCTTAAACGCTTCTATCTCCTTTGCCAGCTTTTCATTAAGCACCAGCGCTTCATCCAGTGTTTTTCCTTCGGCAACAAGATAAACCGACTGCAGCGCGGCTTCATTGATGCTGTTCAGCTTCGCTTCCGCTTTTTTCAGATCATCCGGCATGAAGTTCATATTGTTCAGCTCTGTTTCAAAGCCCACCCGGCCGGAGGTATAGAAAAAAACAAGGGTAAGCACCACTATACCCGTTATAACATACCTGTTGTGATCCGGGCGAAGCGCCGCTATCCTGTCTATCCAGGAATACCGGGTTGCTATTGGCGCTTCCTCTTTCTTTTGCGCGGAAAGAAAATGCGGCAAAAAGATCAATGAACAAAGAGAAGCGCCGATAAGACTAAATCCCGCAAAAAGACCCAGGTCTTTGAGCATATCTGATGCCGCAAAGTTTAAGCAAAAGAAACCGCCTATAGTGGTAATGCCGCCCAGTGTAAGCGGAAAAGCCAGGTCGCCGATCACTTTTTGCATATTGCCGGTATGGCGGTAATGATTAAATACATGCAGCGAATAGTTTACGGCAATGCCTAAAATAACCGACCCGGTGCCAATAGCGATCACCGAAATACTTTCCCGTATAAAATATACCGCCATTAAAGCAAACAGGGCACCGAACACAACGGGGATCATTATTAATATGGGGGCAGCTACCCGCTTAAAATAAAACCCGATAAACAGGATCAAAAAAATAATGGTAGCCGTTTGCGTAAATAAAGTATCTTTTTCCAGCTGGGCGGCGTTACCTGCCGATACCGCTGTAGCACCAAAATACGAAGCGCTTATTGCAGGGAAAGCAGTGGTTGTTTGGGAAACAATCAGGCTGTCTAATCCCTTTAGAAATAAAGCGTTCTTCCCGGTATTATTGGGCGGATATTGCGGCGTTATAAAAAGTAAAAGATTTTTATGGTCTTTGGTTATTACGGCATTATCATACAATTCAAAATTTTCATCGTACTGGAGTTGTTGCAGCTTCTTTAGCGCGATAAATGAAATGCCCACCGGATCATTGCTGATCATATTCTTAAATGCCAGCCCGGCCGGAGCGCTTAATGTTTGTATATTTCGCGCCAAGGTTTGTTTTACCGCATCCGGGGCAGTAAGACTGTCAATAGTGTGGTAGTCATTTTCGGTAAGATAAACGGGCAGATGTGCATTAATAACATCAAACATCGCCATCGTTACTTCATCATCTACCTTATAGCTGATTTTGCTGATATAGGGCGAAAGTTTTTCCTGTAGCTGCGCTGCAAAGTCATCCCCAAAGGCCACAAGGCTGTCGGGTTCGGCTACTGCCGTGTCTTTGAAGGAAACCATTACTACCAGCTTATCCATGAATTTGGAGTGCCGGAAAACATAATTCAGCTTTTCAACCTTTTCATCGCGGGGAAGTATTTTAGCAATATCTTCTTCAAACTTTAGCCGGGCTGCAAAGAAGGCCGATATAATTAAACAAATGGAAAAGAGCAGGTACAGTTGCCATCTGCGTTTTTGGAAATAACGGTATATGCCGGCAAAAATCTTCTCCATATAGATCACTGAATTAAACTGCCGTACTTGTTTTTTTACTAAAAAACGCAAGCAGCGCCCATGTTACCAGCCCGCATATGATACCGGAAACCAGCGCCAGGGTAATGCCGCCATAAAGATATTGCTGAAAATTGTTCTTTACGGATTCGAAAGTAAGGTTACTGGAAAAGGTCAGATCGCCACCCCCGTTTTGCATCCATACCGCGCCTGTTTTGTAGCTAAAAAAAATGATCAGGGGTATCAGGGGTGGTACACTGATGTTGGCTGCTATAATAACCAGCGCCTTGTTTAGCTTTAATATTATAGATAAAAAAATAGCAGTAACTAATTGAAAGCCCCATACCGGCATAATGCCCATGCATATGCCTAATGCAACAGAAAAGGCTTTTATGTAATGCGGCTCATTTACATTCAATACCTGCTCCCTGAAAAACACTTCCCAGTTTCTCTTTTTAAACAACAGCCTGATAAAGTTGCGCGGCCTGATATACAAAAAAGCGATCAGCACCAGCAGGGTATTCAGCAGGCTTATCCTCAAAAAATCCCTGAAGGGCCTGAAATGCGATACCCGCTTTTCTTTCGGCGCATAGTATACCGAAACCGAAACAGCCGTTATGGCAATTCCCTTCCAGGCCGCCCGCACCAGCACTTCAATTTCAAACTCGTATTTGCGGGTAAAAAAGCGCATTTCCTTCATTAAAGCTACCGGGTAAAGCCGGTAACCCGATTGGGTATCGGGCGCACTGATGCCCGTTTCTATTTTAAACCAAAAATTGGAGAACTTATACCCGAAGCTGCTTTTTCCCGGAACAGAAGACTGATCCATATTGCGGGCGCCTATAATAATGGCATTCTGCGCTTCCTTTAGCTTATCTGTAAATACAGGTAAGTCTTTGGCAAAATGCTGGCCATCCGAATCAATGGTTATGGCATGTGTATAACCCGATTCAACTGCTTTTTCAAAACCTTTCCGTAATGCACATCCCTTTCCTCTATTTTTTGAATAACTGACAATGTCAATATGTGGTAAAGATGCTAAGATTAAAGCAGTATCATCGGTAGAACCGTCGTTTACCACTATAATATTGTGCGTATAAGCCGCCACATCTGCAATTACAGCAGGCAGTGTATCTGCATTGTTGTAAGTAGGGATAATTACACAGGTACGATACTGGTTGAAAAGGTTACTCAGAGATGCTTTATCACTCATTTAAAATATGGTAAGATTTAGATTGCCGGCGCAAAGATAAATATTTACAATTGCCGGCGCTGCAGCTCTTTTTTGATCAGTCCTAATTCCCTGCCAGTATGCCCCGCCACCGAACTGTTTTCCTGCGCCCTGCGCATAAGGTAAGGTACCACATCCTTAATAGGGCCGAAAGGAAGGTATTTGTTAACCGAACAACCTGCTTTGGCAAGATTAAACGTAATATGATCGCTCATGCCGTACAGTTGTGAAAAATGCACATGCGGGTGATACAACGGCAACCCTTTTTGCTGAAGCAATTGGGTAGCATGCAAGTTACTGTACTCATTATGCGTAGCTATTATAACAGCAATCTTATCTATATGATCAATACAAAATGAAACAGCATCATTGTAATCCCGGTCAGTAGCCGTTTTATCGGACTGTATGGGTGAAGGGTAATCTATTTTAGCCGCCCGGTTTCTTTCTTTTTCCATATAGGCGCCCCGCACGAGCTTAACACCAAGAATAAAATGGCGCAGTTCGGCAGCTTCAAGCGAATCTTTCAAAAATTTCAGCCTGTCGTGGCGGTAAAGCTGGATCGTATTATACACCACCACTTTCGAAAGGTTAAACCGCTCCATCATTAAAATTGTAATCACATCAACCGGATCCTGTATCCAGGTTTCTTCTGCGTCAACCAATACGCCAATTCCTTTCTCGGCTGCTGTTTCGCAAATCTTTCCCATTCTCTTTTGCACATTTTGCCATTCGGCACGCTCTTCATCACTTAACGATGCAACGGCGTTGGTATATCTTTTCATCAGGGAACCCTGCTGGTCTGAAACGGAAGAGTCTAATTTTTCCAGCAATCCCCTTCTTGCAAAACCTGTAACCTTAATGCTTATGAACGGAATGTTGGACTGCGTTGCGGCATACTGTATCACCCTTATAAATTCTTCCATGGAATGATCAAAAGCCGTTTCATCATTTTCCCCTCCTTCCACACCATAATCAAGAATAACACGCACATTATACTCGCCCAGCTTTTTTGCTACAGCCGCTGTTTCTTCTAATGTTTCGCCACCCACAAACTGTTCAAAAATAGTATGCCGGATCAGCCCTTTCACCGGGAGGCCGGCCTTTAAAACCCAGGGCGTTATGCGGGTACCCCACCGCACCAGCAACGGGGATCCCATAGACGAAAAAAGGAATTTCGCCTTTTTTAATGCTTTATCCGTTTTGTATGCAAAAGCATTTTCCGTATTATCAAATGAAATGGGGACGATGGCGTCCATACCTGAGCTATTTGCTCCAAATGTAAGTAAGGAAAATCAGGTAACAGAATTTTTCACTATTTGTCACTCATTCTTACCTGCGCGCCCTCCTTTCCCTTATTAGTTTCTTTATCTTGCAACTTTGCAAGCATTATATGGAAATTACACACACCAGTATTTACAAGTTCAGCATTCCCATGCATCCTTTTACGATTGCCACCGGAACGATGCATTTTGCCCAGAACGTTTTTATAAGGATCCACACCAGCGAGGGAATATACGGCGTGGGTGAATGCTCGGCTTTTCCTATGATCGTTGGCGAAACACAGGCAACCTGCTTTGAAATGGCAAAGGATTTTGCTTTATTATGGAAAAACAAAGACCCGCTGAATATACCGGAACGCATGAATGAATTGCATGCATATACCGCTTACAACAGCACCATCAAAAGCGCTTTCGATATGGCTTTATACGATATAAGCGCGAAAGCGGCAGGTAAACCCCTGTACGCTTTTCTGGGCGGAGAGAAAAAAAGCATGGAAACGGATCTTACGATTGGCATTGATACCCCGCAAGCGATGGCGGAAAAAGCGGTTGAATTCAAAAACAGGGGTGTGCGCATACTTAAAATAAAATTAGGCACAAAACCGCAGGAAGATATAGAACGCGTAAAGCAGATACGGGAAGCCATAGGCAATACCTTACAGTTACGTATAGATGCTAACCAGGGATGGACCTGCGAAGAAGCCCAGCTGGTACTAACTGCCGTCAGCCCATACAACATTGAGTTTTGTGAGCAGCCTATGCGCAGGTACAATGATCATCTTCTTCCGGAACTCAACCGCAACTCCCCTGTTCCCATTATGGCCGATGAAAGTGTTTTTGACCATCATGATGCCGGAAGAATTATAAAAAGCAAAGCCTGCAGCTATGTAAATATCAAGTTCGCCAAGAGCGGCGGTATCCTTGAAGCCTTAAAGATAAATGAGGTATGCAGCAGCCATCATATACCCTGTATGATGGGCGGCATGCTCGAAAGCCGTATTGCACTTACTGCGTTTGCGCATTTTGCTGCGGCTGCCACCAATATAAAATTTTACGATATGGATACCTGTATGATCGGACACAAGCTCGATCCTGTAACAGGAGGCGTAACCTATAATAATTTCTTCGTGGAACTGCCGGATGCCATTGGAATAGGCGCAGACGCGGAGGAAGCGTTTTTACTTGCCAATGAGCATACCGCTGTTTAAACCTGTTTATATTTGCTAAAAACACCGAACTGTAACCCATGAATAAAATAACCTTTTTCCTTTGCTTGTTAGCCGGTATTACCATAACAAAACTTATTGCGCAAAACAATCCTCCCGGAGAAGAAAATATAGAAGACAGTACCAAAATATATATTAAGCAATCCGCAAATGCCATAAATGGGGAGATCACCTATAAATCGCCTGTTTTTTTTGCCTTTAGCGAGAAACAGGAAAAGCTGGTCATTCAGCTCAACACTACTTCATTAAAAGATCATATTGAGATTACTTTTTTAGCAACGGATCTGAGATGCAATAACCAGGGAGAGGGTATAGAAATATTGATGAATGACGGTCATACTCCGCTGCTGGTAAACTACCTTCCTTCTAACTGCCGGAACATGCAGGCAGCCATTATATTAACGCCAAAAGTACCTCCACAGCATTTTAGCACCAGTCAGTCGGAAACCATGTTCTTCGGCTTTTTCCGCATCATGTCTTTCACACTCATTGGCGAAAAAACAATGATCAGGTATCGCCTGGATGAGCAAAGCGCTGAAAAGTTCCGCATAGCCTATAAATGCTTTGAAAAATTTGCAGGGCTATGGGAGTAATCTTTTTTGAAAAGCTTTACATCCGCTCTGGAGCAACCAGGCCTTTCTCCGGTAAATCAAAAATCTCTTTCATATTCAATATTTACACAATGCAACTTTATTTTTCCCCATCCGGCAGCAGAAAGCATTAGTGGAATGATATTTTATGTATATTGTTTTATAAAGAAGCCGGCCATGATGAAAATACTTATTATCCTGTTAATAGCAGCCCTCCCTGTAACCGGGTTTTGCCAGTCAAATGGTAAACAGGTTATTAAAATAGCGGGTATCAGCCTGGAGCAACTGATCAGAGGTTTTTTGGATGCAGGGTATTCCATTGAAAAAAGTGAAGCGTCCATGAGCGTTATTGTAACGCATTTAAAAGAAGCCCAAAAATCGAATGTAGCTACACAAATCAAAGCAAAGATCAAGGATGGTAATGTATTATTATCGGGTGAATATATTGAATCCGGAAAAGACCAAAACCCTTCTCCTATCACCGATGCGGGCGTTCCGGGAAGTCCGTGCAGCGAATCATGGAATATGATGCACGACTTTGCACAATCTTTTAAAAAACCATTGGAGATCCAGTGATTCAGGAGAGCAGCTATCGGTAGTGCTATGTTGAAACGTGAGAAGTGAGGGGAGTAAATGGTGAATAGTTTATCGTTTCATGGGGTGAGCGGTGAAACGATAAAGCTTAGACATGAATAGTTTCACTTGTATTAACTATCGTCTCACGGGGGCTGTGCTGAATTCACTACCCACAAATTCCAAACGCTAAACTTAATAGCCCTTAACCATAAATACACATTCCTCTATCTTCTTCACCTGCTGGGTTCTGTCAATATTTTTTATAGCGGAAGCAGATGGCAATTTAATATGCAGGTTACTGCTGTCTTTTTTTAATCCGTCCAATGCTCTAAAAATATTTCTTGATTTTATAGCAAAAACAACCCCGTCGGCGCTGGTTTGACGCGTACTTAATACGCCGATCACTTCCCCATCCTTATTAATAACGGGCCCCCCGCTGTTTCCGGGATTAGCGGAAATAGATATCTGGCAGGTAAGCGTATCGCCGTTAAACCCTGTTTTGGCGCTGAGGTAGCCTTCGCCATACACGATCTCTTCCCTGGGATAGCCTAAAGTAAAGACGGGCTCGGCAAGATCAACAACAGACTTCTTATTAATGAAATAGGGCAAAGCGCTCAGAGGCTTATACAGGCTGTCGCTGATTTTGAGGATGGCAATGTCTAAGCTATCATCCGAAAATATGGTTACGGCGCTCAGCTCCACACCGGATTTACTTTGCACGGTAACTTTTTCTGCTTTGTTCACCACATGGGCATTGGTTACCAGGTAACCTTTAGCATCAATCAAAAAACCTGTTCCTCCAAACTTTGCAGGAACGCCGGGGATTTCGATCTTATTCTTTACATCGGTCAATTCCCGGCGGGTGTGATTCTGATTCTTTTCTAAGAGGTCGATCTTTCGTCCCAGGTTCTCAATTTGTGCCTTATCTGTTTTGGGTGTTAATGAGGTAATCATACCGCTTATAATTAAAGCAGTGATTCCTGCAATTGAAGCTGCAACGGCTATTGTTTTCTTATACCTGTTCCACAGGTAAACCAGTTTCCGGCTTCCGCGAGGTTGCTTTATTTTTCCTTCCGCGGCTAATTTATTATGGATCTCATCCAATGAAGCGCGGTATTGCCTGTCCTGCTCAAACCGCTCCATCTGATTAATAAAGAAATGATGCTCCACCACCAACTGGTCAACATCGGGATGGGTTCTGCGCAATTCCTGGAACAATATCTTTTCTTCCTCCGACAAATCTCCCTGGAGGTAACGTTCCACCATTTCTAATAAACGAACATCATTCATTTGTTACCATTTTTATATTGTGCAAAAAATAGCTTTCGTAACCGAACCAGGCATTTATATTTCTGATTCTTGGCATTATCCGAATTTGTATATCCGAAATGCGCTGCTATCTCCTGCATATTTTGCTTCCGGATGTAATAAGCTTCAAGTATGCTTTTGCAGGGCTCGCCTATATGGGTCATAGCAAATTCCATCATTCCAAACTCATTATTCCTTTTTTCATGCATCCCAATATCATCTTCCACATATACTGTTTCTTCAAATCCGTTGGATTGCATCTCATACCGGCTATTCTTTTGCAATCTTTTGAGCCACAACCGTTTACTAACAGAATACAAATAGGTTTTAACCTGGCAGTTTAACTCAAACTCCGCTGATTTCGACTTTTCATACAGTACGATCAAAGCTTCCTGAAAAATATCCTTGGCATCCTCTTCCGATCCGTTGTTATTCAGAATCAGATTTTGAATAACTCCGTAATGATCACTGTATATCGTTTCAATGGCGTTTTTATCGTTGACCGACAGCCCCCTGATCAATGCTTGTTCCTTAAGGTTACTATTCACTAAGCGTATATTAATACTGTAATGCCATAATTGGTAACCCAAAATTGGGTAAAAATTAATTTAAAAAAAACCGGGTTACCTTTTTTTCACTTCCGTATTAAAGATAGATTTCATTATCAAACTATTCAAAAACATTAAGAATGAAAAAGTTACTCGTTATTCTGGCTATAGGCGCTTTTGCAGCCTGCAACAATGCAAGTGAATCTACTGAAGCTACTGTAGACAGTCTGAAAACTGCTGCTGAAGTTACTGCAGACAGCATTAAAGCTGATGCCGGCGCTGCTGTTGATTCTCTGCAGAATGCTACTGACGCTGCCGTTGACTCTGCAAAAGAAGCGGTTAAGCAATAAGCGACCGAATTTTTTTTATATGGCAAGCAATCGTTGAGGCCACTCCTGTTCAGGGGTGGCACTTTTTTTTATAAAAATTAGGGCTAAATATTTGTTTATTTATTTTTAGTCTTACCTTTGCCCCGCAATGAACAAAACAAAAGCATACGGTTTTTTTTATTTTTATTTCTACTTTACCGGCAGACCGGGATTGCTTTTGTTGAAAAATAACTAAAACTTAAAGAATTCAGCATAAACAGTCCCGGCTTAAAACCGGGATTTTTTTGTGACTTTTTGAAATCAGATTATATAAATACGATATGAGTGATCCTGTTAATATACCCGAAATAAAAGCCCTGGCTAACAAAGATAATGTTATTACAACCGGACAGGCAAAACAGGCAGATCCGGAAGAAGGTACAGCGGTAGCTGTTGCCATACAGGGCTATGAAGGCAGCTTTCACCAGGTGGCAGCACAGCATTTCTTTGGCAAAAAAACAGGTGTAATTTGTTGTGCTACTTTTGGGGATGTGGTTAAAAAAGCGCTGAATAAAAAAGAAAGTGACGGAGGCGTAATGGCAATTGAAAATTCCATTGCCGGAAGTATTCTGCCCAACTATAACCTGTTACAAAAAAGCAAGCTTAAAGTTGTTGGTGAAATATACCTGCAAATCAGGCAAAACTTACTGGTAAATCCCGGTATAGCATTAGAGGACATCAAAGAAGTTCATTCGCATCCCATGGCTATCCAGCAATGCCTCGAATACCTGGATCAGTATAACTGGAAGCTGGTTGAAACCGAGGATACGGCATTAAGCGCAAAACATATTCACCAGCATAAAAGCAAGCATATTGCAGCCATTGCCAGCACACTGGCTGCTGATTTGTATAACCTCAATGTGCTGGCGCCCGACATTCATACCTTAACAAATAACTATACCCGCTTTTTAATATTGCAGCACGAAGACCTGGCGGAGGTAATTGAAAATGCCAATAAAGCTTCTGTTAGCTTTCATACCGATCATTCAAGGGGTAGCTTAGCCAAAGTGCTTACTACCATAGCCGAAGGGCAGATCAACCTCAGTAAATTACAAAGCTCTCCTATCCCCGGATCCGATTTCCGGTATTCTTTTCATGCCGATATGGAATTTGATTCGCTGCACCAGTTTTACCAGGTAATAAAAGATATGAAAGCCCTCACAGAGGATGTAAAAATTTACGGGGTATACCGCAAAGGGAAACATTATACATAAACCAACTTATAACTTATTTACAACTTATTACTTACCACTTACCACTTACTACTTACTACTATCATGATCTCCACAGCAAAACGATTAGAAGGCATTGGTGAATACTATTTCTCTCAGAAGCTGAGAGCAATAGATGAATTGAACCGGCAGGGTAAACAAATCATTAACCTCGGTATAGGGAGTCCGGATATGCCTCCCCACCCGGATGTAATAAAAACATTACAGGAAGAAAGCGCTAAACCCAATGTTCATGCTTACCAGAACTATAAAGGCTCGCCCGTTTTACGCGAAGCCATTGCGGCGTGGTATACAACCTGGTACAACATCACATTAAACGCCGGTACGGAAATATTGCCGCTCATAGGCAGCAAAGAAGGTATCATGCACATTTGCATGACCTACATCAATGAAGGAGACGATGTGTATGTACCCAATCCCGGCTACCCTACCTACAGGAGCGCTGCCAGATTGGCCGGCGGCCATATAGTAGAATATACACTGGAAGAAAAAAACAACTGGCTGCCCGATCTTGAAGCGCTTGCAAAACAAATTGCCGGTTCAAAAAAGCAGCAGTCTGCCCGTTTGCTCTTTGTAAATTATCCGCATATGCCTACAGGGCAGTTGCCAACGCATTCCTTTTTTGAATCCCTGGTGGCGTTTGCAAAAGCAAATAATGTTTTAATCGTGCATGATAATCCTTACAGCTTTATCCTGAATGATCACCCGGAAAGTATTTTAAGCGTAGCAGGTGCTAAAGACGTTGCCGTTGAATTGAATTCATTAAGCAAATCGCAGAACATGGCCGGCTGGCGTGTGGGGATGTTGTGCGGCGCCCAAGAAAGAATTGATGAAGTGCTGCGCTTTAAAAGTAATATGGACAGTGGCATGTTTTTACCGGTACAGCTGGCGGCAGCAAAGGCTTTAACACTTGGGCAGGATTGGTACGACAGTTTGAATACAATGTATAGAAACCGGAGAGAGAAAGTATTTGCTTTGCTGCAATTGCTTGATTGCTCCTTTTCGGTGCAGCAGGCAGGCATGTTTGTATGGGCTAAAATCCCCGCATCATATAAAGATGGTTACGCATTAAGCGATGAAGTGTTGCATAACGCCGGAGTATTTATAACGCCGGGAGGGATTTTTGGAGACGCCGGCAATCATTATATAAGAGTTAGCCTCTGTTGTACGGAGCAAAAAATACAGGAAAGTATAGAAAGAGTAAAAGCATCACTGAAAGGAAAAAAATAAACAATGTTCGATACCATTACTATTGTAGGTGTAGGCCTGATCAGCGGTTCATTTAGTATGATCTTAAAAGAAAAAGGATTGGTAAAACATGTAATTGGTGTAAGCCGCACAGCGCAGAGCATTAACAAAGCGCTCGAATTAGGCATCATTGACGAGGCCCTGCCATTGGAAGAGGCGGTAAAGAAAAGCAGCCTTATTTATGTAGCCATACCGGTAGACGCCACCATACCTGTAATACAGGCAATAATGGACCTGGTGAATGAAGAGCAAATAGTAGTAGATGCAGGATCAACCAAACAGGCGCTTTGCGAAGCGTTGGCCAACCATCCTATGCGCAGGCGTTTTGTTGCCACGCATCCTATGTGGGGAACAGAATACAGCGGGCCGGAAGCCGCAGTTCGGGATGCATTTGCAGGCCGGGTTTGTGTAATTTGTGAAAAGGAAAAAAGCGATCCCGATGCGGTAGATACCGTGGAAAAGATATATAAGCTACTGGGTATGCATGTTACCTATATGGATGCAGATGCGCATGATATGCACGCCGCGTATGTTAGTCATATTTCACATATCACGTCTTTTGCACTGGCAAATACGGTATTGGAAAAGGAAAAAGAAGAAAACGCCATTTTTGAACTGGCAGGCGGTGGTTTTGAAAGTACAGTGCGTCTGGCAAAAAGCAACCCTTCCATGTGGCTCCCAATTTTTAAACAAAACCGGGAACATGTATTAGATGTGCTTAACGAGCACATTACCCAGCTAAGAAAGTTCAAAAGCTGCCTCGAAAAGGAAAATTACACCTACCTGCAGGAACTGATGGAAAATGCCAATAAAATAAACCGGATAATTAAATGACAGAAGGTATGAGGTGTAAGGCATAAGGTACATCTCTCTACACCCTATGCCCTAATGCCCTACACCCTATAACTTACACCTGATCCCTAAACAAACGATCGCGGTGCAAAACGGCAAATAATAAGGAGAATCAGCGAAATCGTGTTTATCTTTGCGAAAATTTTTTTAAATATATGATGACATTTGAAGCGTTGGGTTTAGACGAGAGATTGGTACAGGCTACCGATGCTTTGGGATTTAAACAGCCAACCCCTATACAG